>NZ_JBHUWD010000018.1:0-82350 GCF_042670205.1 Luteimicrobium sp. NPDC057192
CCGCAGCAGCGGAACGGGCCCCTTCGAGACGGGCGAGCGCCGGCTCGCTCAGGCCTCGTCGGCCTCCTCGTCGTCCTCGTCGGGACGCTTGTAGGGGTCGGCGTCACCGGCGAAGGCCTTGCCCTCGCGGAGCTCGGCGAGCTCGGCGTCCCGCTCGCGGGCGGCGCGCAGGGCGTCCTCGAGGTGGGCGGCGTTCTCGGGGATCGCGTCGAGCTGGAACTCGAGCGTGGGCGTGAGCCGGATCCCCGTCTGCTTGCCGACCTCGGACCGGATGAGGCCCTTGGCGCTCTCGAGCGCCGCGGCCGTCCCGGCCCGCTCCTCGTCGGTGCCGCGCACCGTGTAGAACACGGTGGCGTTCTGCAGGTCGCCGGTCACGCGCACGTCGGTCACCGTGACGTACCCGAGCCGCGGGTCCTTGATCCGCCGGTCCAGCATGGTCGCGACGACCTGCTGGATCCGCTCGGCCAGCTTCCTGGCCCGCACACTCTCAGCCATCAACCCTCATCTCCGGGGCCGCGAAGCGGCCCCTTGGTCCACCCAAGCCCGCGAACGAGACGCTCGCGCCATGGTGACAGAACGAACAGAGCCCTGCCCGGGAGGGAGAGGGGTGGCGGGGACGCCACCCCTCTCCCGGACGGGCAGGGCGGAGGCGACGACGAACGTCACCTCAGCAAGAGATCACGAACGCGGCTTCTCCCGCATCTCGAAGGTCTCGATGACGTCCTCGAGCTGGATGTCGTTGAACGACCCGAGCCCGATACCGCACTCGTAGCCCTCGCGGACCTCGGTGGCGTCGTCCTTGAACCGCTTGAGCGAGTCGATGGTGAGGTTGTCCCCCACGACGACACCGCCGCGCAGCACACGAGCCTTGGAGTTTCGCGTGATGACGCCCGAGCGGACGATCGTTCCCGCGATGTTGCCGGCCTTGGACGAGCGGAAGATCTCGCGGATCTCCGCGGTCCCGAGCTGGACCTCCTCGTACTCGGGCTTGAGCATGCCCTTGAGCGCGGCCTCGACGTCGTCGATCGCCTGGTAGATGACCGTGTAGTAGCGGATGTCCACGCCTTCGCGGTCGGCCAGGTCGCGGACACGGTCCGCGGGCTTGACGTTGAAGCCGATGATGATCGCGTTGTCCACGGTCGCCAGGTTGACGTCGTTCTGCGTGATCGCACCGACGCCGCGGTGGATGATGCGCAGCTCGACCTCGTCGCCGACGTCGATCTTGAGCAGCGCGTCCTCGAGGGCCTCGACGGCACCGGACACGTCGCCCTTGAGGACGAGGTTGAGGGTCTCGACCTTGCCCTGCTCGAGCGCCTGCGTGAAGTCCTCGAGGCTGATGCGCTTGCGGCGCTTGGCCAGCGTCGCGGCACGCTCGGCGGCCTCGCGCTTCTCGGCGATCTGACGCGCGGTGCGGTCGTCGGGCGCCACGATGAACGTGTCGCCGGCGCGGGGCACCGAGGTCAGGCCGAGCACCTGGACCGGACGCGACGGGAGCGCCACGTCGAGGTTCTCGCCGTGCTCGTCGAACATCGCACGGACGCGGCCGTGGGCCGTGCCCGCGACGATCGAGTCGCCGACGGCGAGGGTGCCGGACTGCACGAGGACGGTCGCGACGGAGCCGCGGCCCTTGTCGAGGTTGGCCTCGATGGCGACGCCGCGCGCGTCCTTGTCGGGGTTGGCGCGCAGGTCGAGGGCGGCGTCCGCGGTGAGCAGCACGGCGTCCAGGAGGTCCTGGATGCCGATGTCGTTCTTGGCGGACACGTCGACGAACATGGTGTCGCCGCCGTACTCCTCGGCCACCAGGTTGTACTCGGTGAGCTGCTGGCGGATCTTGGCGGGGTTCGCCCCCTCCTTGTCGATCTTGTTCACCGCGACCACGATCGGGACGCCCGCGGCCTGGGCGTGGTTGAGCGCCTCGACCGTCTGCGGCATCACGCCGTCGTCGGCCGCGACCACGAGGATCGCGATGTCGGTGACCTGGGCACCACGGGCACGCATGGCGGTGAACGCCTCGTGACCCGGGGTGTCGATGAACGTGATCGCCCGGTCGACGCCCTCGTGCTCGTGGTGCACCTGGTAGGCACCGATGTGCTGGGTGATCCCGCCGGCCTCGCCCGCGACGACGTCCGAGGACCGGACGGCGTCGAGGAGCTTGGTCTTTCCGTGGTCGACGTGGCCCATGACGGTGACGACCGGGGGACGCGGCTCGAGCACGTCGTCGCCCTCGGCCTCCAGCTCGCCCTCGAGGTCGATGTCGAACGCCCCGAGGAGCTCGCGGTCCTCGTCCTCTGCCGACACCATCTCGATGACGTAGCCGAGCTCGGCGCCCAGGGTGCCGAAGGTGTCCTCGTCGAGCGACTGCGTGGCGGTCGCCATCTCACCGAGGTGGAAGAGGACGGTCACGAGGCTCGCGGGGTTCGCGTCGATCTTGTCCGCGAAGTCGGACAGGCTCGCGCCGCGGCGCAGCCGCACGACGGTCGAGCCGTCCCCGCGGGGGACGGTGACGCCGCCGAGCGACGGCGCCTGCATCTGCTCGAACTCCTGGCGCTTCGCGCGCTTCGACTTCCGTCCGCGCACGGGGCGGCCACCGGCGCGCCCGAAGGCGCCCTGCGTGCTGCCACGACCGGCGCCACCGCGGCCACCGCCGCCGGGACGGCCGCCGAAGCCGCCGCCACCACCGGGACGTGCGGCGCCACCGGCACCGCCGCCACCGAAGCCGCCGCGACCGCCGCCGCCACCGGGACGACCGCCACCGCCGCCGGCGCCCTGGCCGGCGCCGGGCCGGCCGAGCGACGTGCGACCCGGCATCATGCCGGGGTTCGGGCGGGGGCCACCGGGACGCGGAGCGGCGCCGCCGGGGCGAGGTGCGCCGCCGGGGCGAGGCGCCGCGGGACGCGGACCGCCGGAGCGCTCGCCCGAGCCCTCACCACGGTCGGGACGCGCCTGCGGGCGGGGCATCCCCTGCTGCGACGCGAACGGGTTGTTGCCCGGGCGCGGCCGGGGCATGCCCTGGCTGGACGCGAACGGGTTGTTGCCGGGTCGCGGCGCGGCGCCACCCGGGCGCGGGGCGCCGGGACGCGGGGCGGGCGACTCGTTGCCGGCAGCCGGCTTGGGGGCGGCTGCGGGCTTCGGGCCGGGCGTCGGCGCGGACTGGCGCGGTGCCGGACGCTCGGTGGCGGGTGCGGGGGTCTCCTCCGCAGCCGGCGCCTTCGGGGCGGCCGGGCGCGGGGCGGCAGGCTTCGCCGCCGCGGGCTTCGCCGCGCCGCCACCGGCGGCGGGCGCGCCGGCACCTGCACCGGCGGGGAAGGCGTCGCGCAGCTTGCGCACGACGGGTGGTTCGATCGTCGAGGACGCCGACCGGACGAACTCACCGAGCTCGGTGAGCTTCGTCATGATCGTCTTGCTCTCGACACCGAGCTCCTTGGCGAGCTCGTAGACGCGGACCTTGGCCACAACTCTCCTGTCTCGGCCCGCCCGGACAGGGAGGACCGTCGTTAGTGCTGAGGGGTGCTCATCGCAGGGTGCTCATCGCGTGCCCATGTGTTTCTGACCCGCTTCCTGATAGACGTGTCTGGCATGTCGTGCTGGCGCACGTGGTCGTCACTCGGTGCCGAGGCCGACGAGGAACCGGCGGACCCCGCTCGCGTCGGGGACGCTGCGCAGTCGCAGCGCCCGCGTGAACGCGTGGCGGCGTTCGGCCAGCTCCAGGCAGCGCATCCGCGGGTGCAGCCACGCGCCACGCCCCGGGAGCGAGCGTCCGTCGTCCACCACGAGCACCACCGTGGTGGCGCCCGTCGGGCCGTCGTCCGTCCGCGCCACGAGGCGCACGAGGTCGGACCGAAGGTCGCGGGACCGGCAGCCGACGCACGTCCGCACCGGAGCCCGTTCGGGCTCGCGGTCACCTGAGGGTGCGGGGAGGACGTGCGACATCGGCCGGGCCTGAGACCCGTTGTCGGACATCTTACCCCGTCGGCCCCGGGTCACCCCGCCGTCGGGCGGGGCGCGGCGGCGTCCGGCGCGCCCTCGTCGGACCGGATGTCGATCCGCCAGCCCGTGAGCTTCGCGGCGAGGCGGGCGTTCTGGCCCTCCTTGCCGATGGCCAGCGAGAGCTGGTAGTCCGGCACGACGACGCGCGCGGAGCGCGTGGTCTCGTCGACGATCGTGACCTGGTTGACGCTCGCGGGCGACAGCGCGCTCCCGACGAAGCGCGCCGGGTCCGGGCTGTAGTCCACGATGTCGATCTTCTCGCCGTGGAGCTCCGCCATGACGGCCCGCACCCGGGCCCCCATGGGGCCGATGCAGGCGCCCTTGGCGTTGAGCCCCGAGACCGTCGAGCGGACCGCCATCTTGGACCGGTGCCCCGCCTCGCGGGCGAGCGCCACGATCTCGACCGAGCCGTCCGCGACCTCGGGCACCTCGAGCTCGAAGAGCTTGCGCACGAGGTTGGGGTGCGTCCGGCTCAACGTGATCTGCGGGCCCTTCATTCCGCGCGTCACCTCGAGCACGTACGCGCGCAGCCGCTCGCCGTGGACGTACTCCTCGGTCGGCACCTGCTCGTGGGGCGGCAGGACCGCCTCGACGCCCCCGACCTCCACCAGCACGACGCGCGGGTCGCGGCCCTGCTGGATGACGCCGGCGATGACCTCGCCCTCCTTGCCGCGGAACTGCCCCAGGATGGCGTCGTCCTCGGCGTCACGCAGACGCTGGACGATCACCTGGCGCGCGGTCGCGGTGGCGATCCGGCCGAAGTCGGCGGGCGTGTCGTCGAACTCGGGGCCGAAGCTGCGGACCCCGTCCTCGTCCACGATCTCCTCGCGCGCCCAGACCGCTGCGCGGCCCGACGTGCGGTCGAGCTCGACGCGGGCGTGCGGCTGTGCGCCCGTGCTGCGGTGGTAGGCGGAGAGCAGCGCCTGCTCGATCGCGCCCACGAGGACGTCCAGGCTGATGTCCCGCTCGCGCTCGATCGCGCGCAGAGCGCTCATGTCGATGTCCATCAGGCCTCCTCGTCGTCGGTGGTTTCGGCGGACCGTGACAGCTCGACCTCGATGCTGCCGCGGGCGACGGCCGAGCGGTCGACCCGCTCGGGCTGCCCGGCCGGGACCTCCGTCAGGACGAGCTCGTCGCCCTCGACCTCGGCCAGCCGGCCCTCGTAGGTGCGGCCGTCGCGCAGGGCGAGGCTCACGCGCCGCCCGCGCGCCCGCTTGAAGTGCCGGGGCTCGGTGAGCGGCCTCGAGGTCCCGGGCGTCGAGACCTCGAGCGTGTACTGCCCGGGCAGGACGTCGGACGCCGCGTCGAGCGCTTCCGAGACCTCGCGGGAGACGTCGGCGACGGCGTCGAGGTCGAGGCTGCCGAGGACGTCCTCGGGCAGGTCGAGCGTGACGCGGACGACCGAGCGGCTGCCGGCGCGGGACACGACGACGTCCTCGAGGTACAGACCCGCGCCTTCGACCACCGGCGCGACGACCTCGCGGAGCGTGTCCGCCGGTTGCTGCCTGGGCATTGCTTCTCCTGTCGGTTCTCACGGCCCACCTGCGGGACGCGAGCTTCTGAGGACCGCGAGCCGGGTGCGCCGGGCAGCGATCGAGATCGTCTCGACCGGTGTGCTGTTGTGCGGGTCAAGACTACCGACTCGCCAGGGCATCGGCGTCCCGACGCCCCGCGGGTGGCGCGGCGCACGGTGCGCGCGGCAGCGCGTCCGAGGCCACGGACGGCCCGCGGTCATGGGATCATCGGGCGCGATGAGCCCCCACCCCGCGCCCGCCCGGCCCCTGCCCCGCCGGCCCGCCGCCCTGCTCGGTGCGGCGGCGTCCGTCGTGCTCGCCCTCGTCCTGTCGGGCTGCGGCGTCCGGCTCGAGTCCGCTCCCCCGGCTCCGCTGACCCCGACCGCGGACGAGGCCGTCCGGGCCGCGACCGTCGCGGACGTCGTCGCCGTGCGTGACCTCGCGGAGCGTGCGCTCACGGACGGCGGCAGCGCCGGCGCGACGGGCGCGCGGCTGCGCGCCGTCGTCAAGCACGCGGGGACCCAGCTCGCGGCGCTCGGCGGCGTCTACACCGGTCCGCCCCCCACGACGAGCCCCGCTGCCACCCCCACGACCGCTGCCGCGTCCGCGGCCACCGCGGGCGCCGTCGCGAACCGCTTGACGAGCGCGTCCACGGCGGGCCGCGCCCGCCTGGCCGACGCCCCCGACCCCCACCTCGCACGACTGGTCGCGCAGGTGAGCACGTCCCAGGCGCTCGACGCGCGCGCGCTCGCCGCCGCGGCGCACGTCGAGGTCGCGGCGCCGAAGGCCGTGCGGGTCGCGGTCCCGGCGACGCTGCCCGCCGGGGCGCACGCGGGCACGGCCGCGACCGTCGTCGAGAACGAGGACGCGGCCGGCTACCTGCTCGAGGTGGTGGCCGCGCGCTCGCACGGGACCACCCGTACCACCGCGGCCGCACGGGCCGCTCAGCACCGCACGCGCGCCCAGGACTGGGCCGACGCCACCGGGATCTCCGGCACCGACGGCGACCCGCGGCGCACCGCCTACGCCGTGCCGGCCGAGGCCGTGGCGCGGACGGTCGAGTCGCGCCTGGTCACGTCGTACGCGGCGCTGCTCGACACGCTCGACCCGAAGGGGCGCACCCAGGTCGCCGACCTCCTGTCCGACGCCGCCCGCGCCGCGGTCGACGCGGGCGCGCCGATCACCGCGCTGCCTGGAGGCACCCCGAAGTAGTACGGCGGCCGGCATACCTCGCGAGGTAGTACGGCGGCCGTACTACCTCGCGAAGCAGTCCTCCGCGACGGGTACCTCGCGGAGGTATCCGTCGTCCGGGGACGTCAGAGGAGGGCGGCGACTCGCGCGGCCACGCGCTCGACGGCGTCCGTCACGGGCACCTGCTCCGCGTCGTCGCCCGCGCGCCCGCGCACCTCGACGACGCCGTCGGCGAGCCCGCGACCCACGACGACGACGACGGGCACGCCGATGAGCTCGGCGTCGGCGAACTTCACACCGGGCGACGCCTTGGGGCGGTCGTCGTAGAGCACCTCGACGCCGCGCGCGGCGAGGCCGGTCGCGATCGCGTCGGCCGCGTCGAACACGTCCTGGCCCTTGCCGGCCGCGACGAGGTGGACGTGCGCGGGCGCGACGTGCGCGGGCCACGCGAGGCCCTTGTCGTCGTGGTTCGCCTCGGCGAGCGACGCCATCACGCGGGTCACGCCCACGCCGTACGAGCCCATCGTGACGACGACCTGCTTGCCGTTCTGGTCGAGCACGGTGAGGCCGAGGGCCTGCGCGTACTTGCGGCCGAGCTGGAAGATGTGGCCGATCTCGATGCCGCGCGCGAGCTCGAGCGGGCCCGAGCCGTCGGGCGCCTCGTCGCCCGCGCGGACCTCGGCGGCCTCGATGGTCCCGTCGGCGGCGAAGTCGCGGCCCGCGACCAGGTCGAACACGTGTCGGCCGGGCTGGTCCGCGCCGGTGATCCAGCGGGTCCCCGGCACGATGCGCGGGTCGAGGAGGTAGCGGACCGCAGAGACGGTCGTGCCGTCCTCGAGCGTGCGCTGCGCGCCCTGCGGGCCGAGCGCGCCCGGGCCGATGTAGCCCTTGACGAGCTCGGGGTGCGCGGCGAAGTCGCCGTCGCCAGCGGGCTCGACCTCGGCCGGCTCGAGCGAGGCGCCGAGCCGCTTCATGTCGACCTCGCGGTCGCCCGGGAGCCCGACGACGAGCACCTCACGCCGACCGTCCGGGTGCGTCGCCGCGAGGACGACGTTCTTCAGGGTGTCAGCGGCGGTCCAGGCGCGATCGGGGCGCGGGTAGCGCTCGTTGGCCAGGGCGACGAGAGAGTCGATGGTCGGGGTGTCGGGCGTGTCCTCGACGTGCGCCGCGGGGGCGTCGTCGAACGGGATCGCGTCGGGGACCGGGGTGACGACGGCCTCCACGTTCGCGGCGTAGCCGTCGGCCGAGCGCACGAACGTGTCCTCGCCGATGGGCGTCGGCGTGAGGAACTCCTCGGACCGCGACCCGCCCATCGCGCCGCTGGTCGCGGCGACGATCACGTACTCGAGCCCGAGTCGCTCGAAGATCCGCTGGTACGCGGCGCGCTGCGCGGCGTAGGACGCGTCGAGCCCGGCGTCGTCGACGTCGAACGAGTACGCGTCCTTCATGATGAACTCGCGCCCGCGGATCAGGCCGGCACGCGGCCGGGCCTCGTCGCGGTACTTCGTCTGGATCTGGAAGAGCGTGAGCGGCAGGTCCTTGTACGACGAGTACAGGTCCTTGACGAGGAGCGTGAACATCTCCTCGTGCGTGGGCGCGAGCAGGTAGTCGGCCTCCTTGCGGTCCTTGAGCCGGAACAGGCCCTGGCCGTACTCGGTCCAGCGGCCCGTCGCCTCGTAGGGCTCGCGCGGCAGCAGCGCGGGGAAGTGCACCTCCTGCGCGCCCGACGCCTGCATCTCCTCGCGGACGACGCCCTCGACCTTCGCGAGCACGCGCAGGCCCAGCGGGAGCCACGTGTAGATGCCCGGTGCGGCCCGCCGGATGTAGCCCGCGCGGACGAGCAGCTTGTGGCTCGCGACCTCGGCGTCCACCGGGTCCTCGCGCAGGGTCCGGACGAAGAGCGTGGACATCCGCAGGACGGCAGGGGACGAGGAGGTCAGGTCGTGCGACATGCGGCACAGCCTACCGGCGGCCCGGCGCCCGCCCGCGCGTCCCGCAGCGCGGTGCCGGGCGACGTCAGCGGGTCCGGGGCATGATCGGACTCATGCCGGAGCTGCCCGAGGTCGAGGCGCTCGTCGGGTTCCTGCGGGAGCGGACGAGCGGCCACCTGATCGCGTCCGCCGAGCTGGGCCAGATCTCGGCGCTCAAGACGTACGCGCCGCCGCTCGACGCGCTCGTCGGACGCCGCGTCACGGACGTCGTCCGGCACGGGAAGTGGCTCGACGTGAGGGCCGCCGCCCCCGACGAGCCTGAAGCAGAACCGCTGCACCTCGTGTTCCACCTGGCCCGCGGCGGGTGGCTGCGCTGGTCCGAGAAGGCGCCGACGACGCCGGTCCGTCCGCGCGCGGGCGGGGGCGGCGGCAACCGTCCCACCCTCGCGCTGCGCGTGCGGTTCGACGACGGCGCCGGATTCGACCTCACGGAGGCGGGCACGCGCAAGCGGCTCGCGGTCTACGTCGTGGCCGACCCGGACGACGTGCCCCAGATCGCGTCCCTCGGCGTCGAGCCGATGTCCGACGCGTTCACGCCCGAGGTCCTGGCCGCGCTCCTGGCCGGGAAGAACCAGCAGGTCAAGGGGCTGCTGCGTGACCAGGGCGCGATCGCCGGCATCGGGAACGCGTACTCGGACGAGATCCTGCTCGTCGCCCGGACGAGCCCGTTCCGCCTCACCAAGACCTATGCCGCGCCGTCCGGCGCCTCCCCCGGGACGCCGTCCGACGACGTCGTCGCCCTGCACGCCGCGATCCGGGACGTGCTGCACGAGGCCGTGACCGCGTCGTCGGGCAGGCCGGCGGCCGAGCTCAAGGACGCCAAGCGCCGCGGCATGCGCGTGCACGGCCGGACGGGCGAGCCGTGCCCGGGCTGGGACGGCGTGCCGTGCGGCGACACGGTCCACGAGGTGTCCTTCGCGGACCGGTCGCTGCAGTACTGCCCGACCTGCCAGACCGGGGGTCAGGTGCTCGCGGACCGCCGCATGTCCCGCCTCCTGCGCTGACGACGCCCCGACCATGCCAGCGCCGCGCCCACGGCCAGGGACCCGAGCGCCACGCCGCCGCCGAGGGCAGGCCATCCCGCCGCCGTCGCCAGGGCCCCGGCACTGAGCGCTCCAGCGACCTGCGCCGCCGTCGTCATGACCTCGGCGACCGGTTGGACCCGCCCGCGCTCCACGGGCCGGTACGACGCCGCGACCATCGCGCTCCCGCCGCTGAAGGCCAGGTTCCAGCCGACGCCCACCGCGGCCATCGCGAGCACGAACGCCGGCATCGACGGGCTCACGACGGCAGCCGTGCCCGCGACCACGATGACCGCGGTGCCGAGGAGCGCGACGCGCCGCTCGCCGAACCGGCCGATCCACCGGGCGACGACGAACCCCGGCGCGTACATGCCGACCATGTGGAGCTGGACCGCGAGCGCCGCCTGGCCGGCGCTGTGACCCGTGTCGGTCCCGGCGAGCGGGCCGGCGGTCATCATCGACATCATCGCGAAGGCCGCGAGCGAAGCGGCCCCCACCCCGCCGAGCAGGACGGGCTGGCGCCACAGCGCCGCGGCGGGCCGGGCGCCGTCCGCCGGTGCGCCTCCCGGCGGCGCGGTGGCGGACGGGGCGCGGCCGAGGTCCGCCAGCCGCCGGGGCAGGAGCACGTTCCAGCCCAGGGCCGCGAGGCCCGCCGCGGCGACGAGCAGGTAGGAGGCCACGTACGGGGTCGCGGTGGCGTGCGCGAGCGCGGTCGCCACGAACGGTCCGACGAGGGCCGCCGCCAGGCCGCCCGCGAGGACCGTGCTCACGGCCCGGGCGCGCGCGCCGGGCACCGCGTCGGCGGCCGCGTAGCGGTAGTAGCCGGTGCCGGCCTGGTACACCCCGACGAGCGCCGTCCCGACGCAGAACAGCCAGAACAGGTCGAGCCGGACCGCGAGCGCCGAGACGAGGCCCGCCGCGACGGCAAACACGGGGGCGACGACGAAGGCGCGGCCGTAGCCGCGGCGCCCGATCGCGCGCGACCACACGAAGGTCGCGACCGCCGCCGCGACGGGGATCAGGCTGAACGGGACGGTCGCGAGCAGCCGGGTGGGTGCGAGCCGCGCGCCGACGACGCCCGTGAGCGTCAGGTCGACGGTCGTCCCGAGGACGGCGAGGCCCTGCGCGGTGACGAGGCGGCGCACGGTCGCGGCAGCGTGGGAGGCAGGCGGCGCGGAGGTCGGGGCTGTCGTGCTGGTCGTGGTCACCAGGCAAGCGTCGCGAAGCGGGCGAGCCGGCACGAGAGGCAGGAATGCCGCTCTGTGTTAGGTTTCTGCCATGGCTCCTCTCGACGCCTCCCACCGTGTCGCGGTCCTCGCCCTCGCGGACGCGCTCCCGATGGAGGTGGGCATCCCGTTCCAGGTGCTGCAGCGGCGGCGCTACCCGTACGACGTCGAGCTCTGCGGCGAGCGGCCCGGTCCCGTCCCGACGACGGGCGGCTTCCCCGTGCACGCCGGCACCGGCCTGGAGGCGCTCGAGCGCGCCGACACCGTCGTCGTGCCGGCGTTCCACGACGTCGACCGGCCGCTGCCGGCGGACGTGCTCGACGCGCTCGTCGCAGCCCACGAGCGGGGCGCGCGTCTCGTCTCGATCTGCGTCGGCGCGTTCGCCCTCGCCCAGGCCGGGCTCCTCGACGGCCGAGCCGCGACCACCCACTGGCAGTACACGGCCCTGCTCGCGCGCCGCTACCCGCGCGTGACGGTCGACCCCGACGTCCTCTACGTCGACGAGGGCGACGTGCTGACCTCGGCGGGCGTCGCGTCGGGCATCGACGCCTGCCTCCAGCTCGTGCGCACGGACCACGGCGCCGCCGCGGCGAACGAGGTCGCGCGGGCCCTCGTGGCCGCGCCGCACCGGGACGGCGGCCAGGCGCAGTTCGTGGTGCGCTCCGACGAGCCGTCGCGCCAGGACGCGCTCGCGTCCACGCGGGCCTGGGCCCTCCAGCGGCTCGACGAGCCCCTCACGCTCGCGGACCTCGCCCGTCACGCGCACGTGTCCGTCCGTACGCTCGCGCGGGTCTTCGTCGCCGAGACCGGGCTCCCCCCGCTCCGCTGGCTCTCGACGGCTCGGGTCGACCGCGCCTGCGAGCTCCTCGAGACCACCGACTGGGGCGTGGACCGCGTGGCCCGGGCCGCGGGCCTCGGCACCCCGGCGAACCTGCGCCTGCACCTGCGGCGCGCCCTCGGAGTCAGCCCCTCGGAGTACCGCGCGACGTTCTCGCTGACGGCCGCGGCCTGAGCCGGCCGCGAACACCGAGCGCCCGGCCGGACCGCCGGCGGGCCCGGGAACCGGGAACGGGACCGGGCCTCAGAACAGGATGGTCGCGAGCGTCCCGACCTGCTCGAACCCGACCCGCCGGTACGCGGCGATCGCGGGCGCGTTGAAGTCGTTGACGTACAGCGAGACGACGGGCGCGACGTCCCGGCGGGCGGCGACGACGACGGCGGCGACACCGTTCTCGGAGAGCCGGTGCCCACGCCGGGTGGGGTCGACCCAGACGCCCTGGATCTGGGCCACCTGCTCCGTGACCGCCCCGAGCTCGGCCTTGAACGCGACGAACGGGCGCTCGTCCGCGCCGCGCTCCATCCGGACGAAGGACCGCCCGGTCGCGATGAGCTGGCGGACGCGACGCTCGTAGGCGGAGCTGCCGCCCACGACGGGCGAGTACCCGACCTCCTCGACGAACATGCGCACGCAGGCGGGCAGGATCGCGCCGAGCTCCTCGCTCAGCCCGCGTCGGACGGCAGGGTCCGGCGCGACGTCGGGGTCGCGGGCGATCGCCATGGACGGCTGGCAGGCGCGGATCTCGCGCGGCCGCGGCCAGACCGGTGCCAGCCGCTCCCACAGGCCCAGGGCGACGGCCGCGTCCCCGACGATCGAGGAGCTGCGCCGTCCCTCGAGCCTCGCGGCGGCCGCGAACGCGTCGAGCGCGGCCTCCCGCTCGGGGCCGGTCTCGGGGACCACGGGGAACAGGTTCGCGCCGGACCAGCAGATCGCCGTCGGGGGGCCCGACGACGGGTACGCCCAGATGCTGCCGCCGCCGCGCGCGCCCTGCTCGGGCCAGTCGGCGACTCGGGCCGCGGCGAGCGCCGCCGTCACGGGGTCGACGGCGCACACCGCGAGCGCTGCGGCGACCTCGTGCCGCCCCATCACCCGCGCGGGCGCCGCACGCAGGCCGTGCGCGTCGTCGCGGGCGAAGAGGCGGACCATGCGCCGATTCTCCCCCATCGGTTCCGCGGGCGCCGTCAGGCGGCCGTCGGCCGCGTCGCGGCTCGCAGCCCGGTCAGCTCACGGTGACGACGGGACCGGACGGCGTGCGCTCCTCGGCGGGCATCGAGTCGGCGATCCGCATGGCCTCCTCGATGAGGGTCTCGACGATCATGGCCTCGGGCACGGTCTTGATGACCTCGCCCTTGACGAAGATCTGGCCCTTGCCGTTGCCGGACGCGACCCCGAGGTCCGCCTCGCGGGCCTCGCCCGGGCCGTTGACGACGCAGCCCATGACCGCGACGCGCAGCGGCACCTCCATGCCCTCGAGCCCCGCGGTGACGCGCTCGGCGAGCGAGTAGACGTCGACCTGGGCGCGACCGCACGACGGGCACGAGACGATCTCGAGCTTGCGGGGGCGCAGGTTGAGCGACTGGAGGATCTGGATGCCGACCTTGACCTCCTCGACGGGAGGCGCGGACAGGGACACGCGGATGGTGTCCCCGATGCCCTTGCTGAGCAGCGCACCGAACGCCGTCGCGGACTTGATGGTGCCCTGGAACGCTGGCCCGGCCTCGGTGACGCCGAGGTGGAGGGGCCAGTCGCCGGCCTCGGAGAGCAGCTCGTAGGCGCGCACCATCACGACGGGGTCGTTGTGCTTGACCGAGATCTTGAAGTCGTGGAAGTCGTGCTCCTCGAAGAGCGACGCCTCCCAGATCGCGGACTCGACGAGCGCCTCGGGCGTCGCCCTGCCGTACTTCGCGAGCAGGCGCGGGTCGAGCGAGCCGGCGTTGACGCCGATCCGGAGCGACGTGCCGTGGTCCTTCGCCGCCTGGGCGATCTCCTTGACCTGGTCGTCGAACTTGCGGATGTTGCCCGGGTTGACGCGCACGGCCGCGCAGCCGGCCTCGATCGCGGCGAACACGTACTTCGGCTGGAAGTGGATGTCCGCGATGACGGGGATCTGGGACTTCTTCGCGATCGCGGGGAGCGCGGCAGCGTCGTCGGCACTGGGGACGGCGACGCGGACGATGTCGCAGCCGGCCGCGGTCAGCTCGGCGATCTGCTGGAGGGTGGCGTTGATGTCCGAGGTCAGCGTCGTCGTCATGGACTGGACGCTGATCGGCGCGTCACCGCCGACCTCCACCTTGCCGACGCGGATCTTGCGCGTCTTGCGGCGGGGGGCGAGGACGGGTGCGGGAGCCTCGGGCATGCCGAGGTTGATCGGGACGCTCACGGGTCAAGTATCCCTCGCCCCGCCGACGTCGCGGGCTGCCAGGGGCGCGACGGGCCGTCGGATCTCGTGGCGATCCGGGAAAGGCGGCCCGCCGAAAAGCCCGTGACACGCGTGCGGACCCCGCCTAGCGTCGCCCACGACCCCTCGAACCCACGGCTGGAGGCCCGCGATGCGGCAGACGACGACCGACCCCTGCGTCCCTGTCGCCTGCCCGAGGAGCCCCCGCCCGTATGAGGACCGTCACGATCGGCGTGCTCGCGCACGTCGACGCCGGCAAGACCACCCTGACTGAGCGCCTGCTGCTGCACGCGGGCGCGATCGACCACGCCGGCAGCGTCGACGCCGGCGACACCCAGACCGACACGCTCGAGCTCGAGCGCCGTCGCGGCATCACGATCCGCTCGGCCGTCGCGACGCTGCGCGCCGGCGACCTCACCGTGAACCTCGTCGACACGCCCGGGCACGCGGACTTCGTCGCCGAGGTCGCACGCGCCGTGACCGTGCTCGACGGGGCGGTCCTCCTCCTGTCGGCGGTCGAGGGCGTCCAGGCCCGGACACGCGTCCTGCTGCGGACGCTGACCCGCCTGCGCGTGCCGACGATCCTGTTCGCGAACAAGGTCGACCGGGCGGGGGCCCGGACCGACGGGCTCGTCGCCGAGGTCCGCGACCGGCTCACGCCGCACGTCGTGCCGCTGAGCACCGTCGCCGGTGCGGGGACGCGCGGCGCGCTCGTCGGGCCGCGCGACCCGGGGGCCCTGCCCGACGACGTCGCGACGGCCCTGCTCGACGACGACCGGTCCGCGCCGCTCCTCGAGGCGTATCTCGCGGGCGAGGGCCCCCTCGCGCACGACCCGAGATCGGTGCTGAGGGCAGGGGTCCGCGCGGGCACGCTGCACCCGCTGCTGTTCGGCTCGGCGGCGACGGGCGTCGGGGTGCCCGCGCTGGTCGACGCCGTCGGGCGGTGGTTCCCGTCGACGGACCCGGCCGGAGACGCGGCCGCCGGGGCGGCCCGTGGCACGGTCTTCGCGGTGGACCGCGGGCCGGGCGGCGCCCGCGTCGCGGTCGTGCGCCTGCGCACGGGCACGCTGCGCGCGCGGGACCGGGTCCGGCTCCACTCCCCCGACGACACCGCCGGCCGTCCCGCGCTGGCGACCGCCGTCCAGGTCTACGAGGCCGGCACACGCACTCGCGAGGGGGTGCTCGGCCCGGGCGGCGTCGCTCGGGTCACCGGGCTCGCCGGCGTCCGGGTGGGGGACGCCGTCGGCGACCCTGGGCTCGTCGCCCGGACCGGCCTCTTCGCGCTCCCGACCCTCGCGGCGGCGGTCGTCCCGGTGCGCCCGGGCCAGCGACTCGCGCTGCGCGACGCGCTGGAGGACGTCGCGGCCCGCGACCCGCTCGTCGCGGTCCGGCTCGACGACACGACGGGGGACCTCGTGGTCAGCCTGTACGGAGAGGTCCAGAAGGAAGTCCTGGCGGCCACGCTCGAGGGCGAGTACGGCGTCGCGGTGCGGTTCTCCGACCAGGGCGTCCTGCACGTCGAGCGGCCGCGGGCCACCGGCTCCGCCCTCGAAGTCATGGGCTCGCACCCGTTCGGGCTCGTGACCGTCGGGCTCCGGGTGGAGCCGGCGCCGGCCGCGTCGGGCGTGACGTACCGCGTCGAGGCCGAACGCGGCCTGCTCCTGCGCGGCTTCCACGGCGCCGTCGAGGAGACCGCCCGGGCGCTCCTGCGCCAGGGCCGGTACGGCTGGCCCGTGACCGACGTCCGCGTGACGCTGACGCACGCCCGGTACGGCACGGGCGCCACCGCGGGTGCGTTCCGCGACCTGACCACCGTCGTCCTCGCCGACGCGCTCCGCTCGGCGGGCACCCGCGTCTGCGAGCCGGTCGTCCGGTTCGAGGTCGAGACCCCCGACGACGACGTCCCGGCCGTGGTCGCCGTCCTCGCCGGGGCGGGGGCGACGCTCGAGAGCGGGCAGGACGGGCGTCCGCAGCCCGACGCCGCGGCGCTCGTGTGCGGACGGGTCGCGGCGGCGGCCGTGCCCGACCTGGAGCGGGCCCTGCCCGGCCTCACGCGCGGCGAGGGCGTCCTCGTCACGGAGCCCGCCGGGTTCGAGCCGGTCCGGGGCGCGCCGCCCCGCCGCGTGCCCGGCGAGCCCGACCTCCTCGCGCGTGCGGCGCGACTGAGGCGGCTGTGGTGAACCCGGCCGAGCGCCTCAGGTCAGGCGGACGGGATCGACGATGTCCGCGTAGATGAGGAGCACGCCCATGACCGTCAGCAGCCCGAACATCGCGTACGCGACCGGCATCATGCGCGCGGTGTCCGCGGGGCCCGGACGCGGGAGGCGCCGCACGCGCGCGACGGTGCGCTTCGCACCCTCGTAGAGCGCACCCACGACGTGCCCGCCGTCGAGCGGCACGAGCGGGATGAGGTTGAAGACGAACAACGCCACGTTGAGGCTCGCCAGCAGCAGGAGCATGGCCTGGACCCGCGCGACGACGGTCGCCTGGTCCGCGCCCGCGACGTCCACGGCGACGCGCCCGACGCCCACGACGCTCATCACCGAGTCGGCGCTGCGCGGCTCGTCGCCGAACGTCGCGCGGGCGACGTCGACGACCTTGACGGGCAGCTGCGCGACGAGCTCGACGGTCCCCGTGGTCATGTCCCACGTCTGGCTCACGGCCGTCGCGGGCGACTGGTGGACGCGCTCCGCCGTCGGATAGATCCCCAGGTAGGGCACGGTCTGCGTGGTGACGGAGCCGTCGGACGCCGTCGTCTGCGTCGTGTGCTCGGCGGGCGTCACGTCGAGCGTGTCCTGGGTCCCGTCGCGGTCCACGACGAGCGTCGTGGGCGCGGTGCCGCCGTCGCGGATCGCGCTCGACAGGTCGTCCCAGCTGCTCACCGGCGAACCGTCGTACGCGACGATCGTGTCTCCCGCCCGCAGCCCCGCCTTCGAGGCGGGCGACGCGGGGTCGCCCGCCTGGCACGAGTCGTCCGACGACGTCGACACGCACGCGGGCACGGCGCCGACCGTCGTCGTGGGGGTCTGGACCCCGATCGCGGACAGGGCGATCAGGGTGAGGACGAACGCGATGACGAGGTTCATCACCGGGCCGCCGAGCATCACGACGACCTTCTTGGGCGCGGACAGGCGGTAGAACGCGCGGGACTCCTGGCCGGGGAGGATCTCCTCGGCGGACGCCTCGCGGGCCGCCGACGTCATCTCGCCGAACCAGCCCTTGCGGGGCCGGTGCCCGGGCGGCGCGGGCGCGTACATGCCGACGAGCCGCACGTAGCCGCCCGCGGGGATCGCCTTGAGCCCGTACTCGGTCTCGCCGCGGGTCCGCGACCACAGCGTCGGCCCGAAGCCCACCATGTACTGGCTCACCCGCACCCCGAAGAGCTTGGCGGGGACCATGTGGCCGACCTCGTGCAGGGCGATGGACACCAGCACGCCCACCACCACGACGAGCACCGCGATCACGACGGCCATACGGTTCGATCCTCCGGGGACGGACGGGAAGTCAGGACGGCCAGGATGCACCGTGCGCCTGGGCGCGCGCTGAAGAGATCCTGGGGCGGCTCGGACGGCGGGCGGCGCCCGGTGCGTCAGCGCCGCGCGAGGACGGCGCGTGCCTCGTCACGGGCCCAGGCGTCGGCGCGCAGGACGCCGTCGACGCTCGACGCGTCGAGGCCCGCGGCCTCGTGCGCGTCGACCACCCGCGCGATCGTGTCCACGATGTCGAGGAACCCGATCGCGCCGTCGTGGAACGCGTCGACGCACACCTCGTTCGCGGCGTTGTAGACGGCGGGCGCGACACCGCCTTCCGTGCCCACCCGCCGGGCGAGCCCGACGGCCGGGAACTGCTCCTCGTCGAGCGGCGCGAACTCCCACGACGCCGCGCGGGTCCAGTCGATCGGGACGTCCACGTCCGCGAGCCGGTCGGGCCACGACAGCCCGAGCGCGATCGGCACCAGCATGCGCGGCGGGCCGGCCTGCGCGATCGTCGAGCCGTCGTGGAACTCGACCATCGAGTGGATGAGCTGCTGCGGGTGCACGACGACCTCGATCCGGTCGAACGGGACGTCGAAGAGCAGGTGCGCCTCGATGACCTCGAGGCCCTTGTTCACGAGGGTCGCGGAGTTCGTCGTGACGACGCGCCCCATCGCGAAGTTCGGGTGCTGGAGCGCCTCGGCGGGCGTCGCCTTCTTCATCTCGTCGCGCGACCGCCGCAGGAACGGTCCTCCGCTCGCGGTGATCACCAGCCGGCGCACCTCGCCCGGCGCGCCCGAGCGCAACGCCTGTGCGATCGCCGAGTGCTCCGAGTCGACGGGCACGACCTGGCCCGGGCGCCGGACGGCCCCCGTGACCAGGCGGCCCCCGATCACGAGCGACTCCTTGTTCGCGAGAGCCAGCGTGGAGCCGGCCTCCAGCGCCGCGAGGGTCGGCCGCAGGCCCACGGCGCCGGTGATGCCGTTGAGCACGACGTCGCTCCCCCGGCCCGCGGCCTCGGCGGCCGCGTCCGGGCCGTCGAGCACCTCGACGTCGCCCAGCGCGTCCCGCACGACGCGCGCCGCCTCCGGGTCCGCGACGGCCACCGTCCGCACGCCCAGGGCGCGCGCCTGCTGGACGACGAGGCCCGGGTTCGCGCCACCGGCGCTGACGGCCTCCACGTCGAACCGGTCCGGGTTGCGACCGATCACGTCGACGGCCTGGGTGCCGATCGACCCGGTCGAGCCGAGGAGGGTCACGGTGCGCGGGCTGGCGGTCATGTCGTCATCCTCGCAGGCTCCGGGGACGGGTCGGCGCCGTGCGCCGGCGCGGCGGGCTCAGCGCGGCGCGGTCCACTCGAGGGTGTACCGGAAGAACAGCCGGCGGCGAACCCGGGCCCCCGGCAGCACCGTCCGGGCCGCCGCCGCGATCTCGTCGACGGTCTCGGTCGCGTCGCGCACCACCACGGGAGGTGCCGCGGACGAGGCGTCGTCCGCGTCCGGCCTCACGTCGCCGCCCGTGGGACGCACCGCACGCGGGTGCTTGACCAGGCCCACGACCGGGTTGGCGAACGCCGAGACGAGGTCGACGGCCACGTCCCGGCGCGTGGCGACCCGCGCCAGCCCGACGACGAGCAGCCGGCCGCCCGGAGCGAGGAGCCCTCGCGCGTGCTCGAGCGCCGGGACGAGGTCCAGGTGGTGGAGCACCGCGACCATGGTGACGAGGTCGTAGCCGCCCACGCCCGCGGGGACGCGGACGTCCCCGAACGACGCCTCCCGCACGCTCACGCGGCCGTCGGACGCGAACCGCTGCGCGGCCCAGCGCGCGGCGGCGGGGTCCGCGTCGATCGCGTCGACCCGGTCGAACCGGCCCGCGAGAGCGGCGACCAGTCCCCCGAGCCCGCAGCCCACGTCGAGCGCCGCCCGACGACGCCGCGGCAGGCGCCGGAGCACCCAGCCGTGGAAGTGGTCGTTGTGGCTCCACGGGTGGCGCGCGTTGAGCCGCGCGAGAGCGGCCGCGAGCGAGCGCACGGCCGGGCTCGTCGTCGTGCGGTGGCTCACCGGAGCGACGTCACTCGACGCCGAGCAGCACCTCGACGGCCCGCGACAGGTAGGCGTCGACAGGCCCTTCGCCGTACGCGTCCGCCCCGCGGCGACGGCGGAACGTCGCCGCGCGGATCTCGGCGGCGGTGATCGGCACCTGGCGGTCGAAGTAGTCGACGAGACGGTCGAGGAGAGCGTCGACGTCGTCCATGTCGTAGCCCGCCTCGCCGCGGCCGGCCGGCGCGAACTTCTCGCACGCGGGACGGTTCAGGCGCGGGTAGAGGGTGCGCGCCTCCTCGGCGATGCGGTCCATCCAGGCCTGCGGCCCGTGCTGCGTGACGAACGCGCCCCGGTCGCGCACCGAGAACGCCGCCTCGAGGCGGTCCAGCGCGGCGTCGACCTCGTGCGTGTCGTACCCGCCGCGGACGAGCTCGAACGAGACCGCCTGGATGTCCGCGCTCGTGAACGGCCCGGCCTCCCGGCCCTCGTAGACCGCCCGCGCGTAGTCGAAGAAGTCGTCGACCTCGTCGGGGTCGTAGCCGGTCGTGAGCTTCCCCACGGTGCTGAACCTGGACACGTCACTCCTCTTCCGCGGCGAGCTGACCGCACGCGCCGTCGATGTCACTGCCACGGGTGTCCCGGATCGTCGTCGGGATCCCGTGCTCGCGCAATCGTGCCACGAACTCCGCCTCGACCGCGGGGTCGCTCGCGGTCCAGATGGAGCCGGGCGTCGGGTTCAGCGGGATCGGGTTGACGTGGACCCAGCCGCGGCCGCGCGCGTTGAGCTTGTCGCCGAGCAGGTCGGCGCGCCAGGCGTGGTCGTTCATGTCGCGGATGAGCGCGTACTCGATGCTGACGCGACGACCCGTCACCTCGAAGTAGTGCCGGGCCGCGTCGAGCGCCTCGTCGACCGACCAGCGCGTGTTGATCGGCACGAGCTCGGAGCGCAGCTCGTCGTCGGGCGCGTGCAGCGACAGCGCGAGCGTCACCGGGATGCCCTCGTCGGCGAGCTTGCGCATCGCCGGTACGAGGCCGACCGTCGACACGGTCACGTTGCGGGCCGACATCCCGAGGCCCTCCGGCTCCTTGGCGACGAGCGTGCGCACCGTCCCCATGACCGCCTTGTAGTTGGCGAGCGGCTCCCCCATGCCCATGAAGACGAGGTTGTTGAGCCGCGTCGGGCCGCCGGGGACCTCGCCGTCGGCCAGCGAGCGCGCCGCCGAGCGCACCTGCTCGACGATCTCCGCCGTCGACAGGTTGCGCGTCAGGCCGAGCTGGCCGGTCGCGCAGAACGGGCACGCCATGCCGCAGCCCGCCTGGCTCGACACGCAGAGGGTCGTGCGGTGCGTGTACCGCATGAGCACGGACTCGACCTTCGCGCCGTCGAACAGGTGCCAGAGCGTCTTGACCGTCGTGCCGCCGTCCGCCTCGAGCACGCGCGCCTTCTCGAGCAGCGGCGGGAACAGCGTCTCGGCGAGCACGTCGCGCGTCGCGGCCGGGAGGTCCGTCATGGCCTGCGGGTCGGACGTGAGATGCGTGAAGTAGTGCGTCGCGAGCTGCTTGGCGCGGAACGGCTTCTCGCCCAGGTCGACGACGGCCTGCGCCCGCTCCTCGGAAGTGAGGTCCGCGAAGTGGCGTGGCGGCTTGCCACGGCGGGGGGCGGCGAGCTGCAGCGGGGTGCGGCCCGCGGGCGGGGTGACGGTCGGCATGTCGGGGTCCAGACGGTGGTCGGAGGTCGGTCGGGGACGGGCGGGCCGCTGGGGGCGGGTCAGCTCCCCGGGACGGCGGCCGCCAGCAGCACGTACACGAACGGGGCCGTGATGAGCAGCGAGTCGAGGCGGTCCAGGATGCCGCCGTGGCCCGGCAGCAGGCGTCCCATGTCCTTCAAGTCTAGGTCGCGCTTGAGGAGCGACTCGGCGAGGTCGCCGAGCGTCGCCGTGAGGGGCGCGAGCACACCGAGCGCGATGCCGACCCAGGGGTCGGCGTCGAGCAGGTGAGCACCCACCAGGCCGACGACGATCGCGAGCACGAACGAGCCCATGAGGCCCTCGATGCTCTTCTTCGGGCTGACGGTCGGCGCGAGCGGGTGCCGGCCGAACAGGACGCCCGCCACATACCCGCCCGTGTCGCTCGCCACGGCGAGCAGGACGAACAGCGCGACCCGGAGCTCGCCGTCGGGCTCGGCGAGGAGCAGCATGACGAACCCGGCCATGAACGGCAGCCACGCCGTCGCGAACACCCCCGCAGCGGCGTCACGCACGCCCGCCGCCCCCGCCTCGTCGAGCGCGCACCAGACGACGACGCCGCCCACCGTGAGCAGGAACGAGACCATGAGAGCCTCGGAGCCCGAGTAGTAGGACGAGACCAGGATCCCCGCCGTGCCCACGAGCAGCGGGAGCAGCGGCAGGCGGATGTCCTTGAGCTTGAACGCCTGCGCGAGCTCCCAGACCGCGCTACCGACCGCGAGCACCGCGAACGCCACGAAGAACTCGGGACGGAAGACCAGGGACGCTGCGACGACGCCGAGCAGGATCACGCCCACGGCGATCGCGGCCGGGAGGTTCCGGCCCGCCTTGGGGACGGGTGGCGGCGGGTCCTGGAGCGGCACGGGGGCATCCAGGGCCTCGGCAGCCGCGACGGGCGACGCGATCACCGCGGCGAGGTCCACGTTGCCGGGCTCCGGAGCCTCGGGGTCACGGCGCTCGACGTCGTGCGTGCCGCCGTCGGCCGGCTGCGCGCCGAACCCGGACGCGGCCGGGGTCCAGGCCGACGGGTCGGCCCCGTCGCCCGCGTCCGCGGACCCGCGTCGCCGGTACGACGGCGTCGGGCGCTCGGACTTCCTTCGCTTCGCGGCCGCCATCAGACCTCGAGCAGCTCGTTCTCCTTGCCCGCCAGGAGCGCGTCGATCGCGTCGACGTGCTTCTTGGTGAGCGACTCGAGCTCCTTCTCCGCCCGGGCGACCTCGTCCTCGCCCGCCTCGCCGTCACGGACGATGCGGTCGAGCTCCTCCTTGGCGCGACGACGCACGTTGCGCACCGAGACGCGCGCGTCCTCGGCCTTGCCCTTGGCGAGCTTCACGTAGTCGCGGCGACGCTCCTCCGTGAGCGCGGGCAGCACGACGCGGATGACGTTGCCGTCGGTCGCCGGGTTGACGCCCAGGTCCGAGTCGCGGATCGCCTTCTCGATCGCAGGCGTCGCGGTCTTGTCGAACGGCGACACGAGGATGGTCCGCGCCTCGGGCGTGTTGAACGACGCCAGCTGCTGCAGCGGCGTGGGCGCGCCGTAGTAGTCGACGGAGATCTTCGCGAACATCCCGGCGCTCGCCCGGCCCGTGCGGATCCCCGCGAAGTCCTCCTTGGCGACCTCGATCGCCTTGTCCATCTTGTCCTCGGCCTCGAGGAGGGTGTCGTCGATCACCGGTGCTCCTTGGTTCGGTCTGTCGCGGTTCTGGTCTGTGGTCCGTCCGTCCGGGGTCCGCTGCGGACCGCGGTCGAGCGGCTCAGCTCGTCGTGAGCAGCGTGCCGATCTTCTCGCCCACGAGCGCCCGCGTCACGTTGCCGGGCTCGTTCATCCCGAACACGCGCATCTCGACGTCGTTGTCGCGGCACATGCTGAGGGCCGTCGTGTCCATGACGCCGAGGTCCTGGACGAGCGCGTCGGTGTACGTGATGTGGTCGAGCTTGCGCGCCGTCGGGTCGCGGCGCGGGTCCGCCGTGTAGACGCCGTCGACGCCGTTCTTGCCCATGAGGACCTCGTCGCAGTGCGTCTCGAGCGCACGCTGGACGGCGACCGTGTCCGTCGAGAAGTACGGCATGCCCGCGCCGGCGCCGAAGATCACGACGCGGCCCTTCTCGAGGTGACGGATCGCCCGCAGCGGGATGTAGGGCTCGGCGACCTGCCCCATCGCGATCGCGGTCTGGACGCGGGTCTTCACGCCCTGCTGCTCCAGGAAGTCCTGCAGCGCCAGGCAGTTCATGACCGTTCCCAGCATGCCCATGTAGTCCGCACGGGCCCGGTCGAGACCGGACTGGGACAGCTCCGCGCCACGGAAGAAGTTGCCGCCGCCCACGACGATCGCGACCTGGACGCCCTCCGCGACCGCCGCGGCGATCTGCGCCGCGGTCGCCTGCACGACGTCCACCGCGAGCCCCACCTCGCCGCCGCCGAACACCTCGCCCGAGAGCTTGAGGAGGACGCGCCTCGACTTGACCTGACCTGTCGCGGCCACCTCGCCGCCCGTCACGACACCGTCCGTCACGACCTCACCCGTCTTCTCTCGTCGTCTGCGCCCGTCACCGGGAGGGCGCACGTGCCGTCCTGCCTCGGGGTTCCGGTCGTCCTGGTGGTGCCAGGCGCCCGTCCCACCCTAGCGGCGCTGTGCGCCGCGGCCGCGGCGCCGCAGCGCCGCGCGTCCGGTGCGCACCGGGGCCCGGGCCGCTGTGAGAGCGGCGACCCGGGCCCCGGGGTGCGCGTCGGACGTGGGTCGCGCGTCAGCTGCCGACGCGGAACCGGACGAAGCCGAGCAGGTTGCCACCGGTGGCGGCGACGTGCTTGGCGACCGTCGTCTTCGTGTCCTTGGCCAGCGGCTGGTCCACGAGGACGGCGTCCTTGAAGAAGCCGTTCAGGCGGCCCTCGACGATCTTCGGCAGCGCGGCCTCGGGCTTGCCCTCGGCGATCGACACCTCGCGGGCGATCTCGCGCTCCTTGTCGACGACGTCCGCGGGGACGTCCTCGCGGGACAGGTACGTCGGGGCCATGGCCGCGATGTGCTGCGCGACGTCCTTGGCGACCGGCTCGGCCGCCTCGTCCGTGGCGACGACCACGCCGATCGACGGCGGGAGGTCCTTGGCCGTCTTGTGCAGGTACGTCGTGACCTTGGGGGCCTCGACGCGCGCCACGCGGCGCAGCACGACCTTCTCGCCCATGGTCGCGCCCTGGGCGGCGATCGTGTCGGCGACGGTGCCCTCGGCGGCCGGGGCCGCGAGCGCCGACTCGGCGTCGGTCGCACCAGCGGCCGCGGCGGCCTCGAGGACGGCGTCGGCCAGCGCGATGAACTTCTCGTTCTTGACGACGAAGTCCGTCTCGGCGTCGAGCTCGATCAGCGTGGCGACCTGGCCGGCGGCGGTGTCCTCGACCTTGACGGCGACGAGGCCCTCGGTCGTGGCGTTGCCCTCGCGCTTGGCGGCACGCGCCAGGCCCTTCTTGCGGATGATCTCGATCGCCTTGTCGGCGTTGCCGTCGGCCTCGTCGAGCGCCTTCTTGACGTCGAGCATGCCGGCACCGGTGCGCTCGCGCAGCGCCTTGATGTCAGCGGCGGTGTAGTTCGCCATGTCTGTTCCTTCGGCTGGTCGGACGCCCGGCGCGGGCCGGGCGATGCGTGGGGCGGGACGAGCCCGCGGGACGGGGGTGCGCCGCACGGTCAGCGCGGCGCACCCGTCACGTCACTTCGCGTCGGCGTCGCCCTCGGCCGGGGCGGCGGTCTCCTCGGCGGCGGCCTCGGCCGGAGCCTCGGCGGCGGGCGCCTCAGCAGCAGCCTCCTCGGCGGCGGGCGCCTCGGCAGCGGCCTCCTCGGCGGCCGGCGAGTCCGCCGGAGCCTCGGCGACGGCGGTCGCGGCGGCGGCCTCGTCCTGCTCGAGCTGCTTCTCGGCGCCGGCGAGGAGCTCACGCTCCCACTCGGCGAGCGGCTCGGCGTCGGCGTCCGGACCGGCCTCGGTCGTGGCGCGGCCCGAGTGGCGCTGCAGCAGGCCCTCGGCGACGGCGTCGGCGACCACGCGGGTCAGGAGCGTCACGGCGCGGATCGCGTCGTCGTTGCCCGGGATCGGGAAGTCGACGACGTCGGGGTCGCAGTTGGTGTCGAGGATCGCGACGACCGGGATCCCGAGCTTGCGCGCCTCGTCGACCGCGAGGTGCTCCTTGTTCGTGTCGACGATCCACACGGCCGAGGGAACCTTGGCCATGTCGCGGATGCCGCCGAGGGTGCGGGCGAGCTTGTCCTTCTCGCGACGCAGGACCAGGAGCTCCTTCTTGGTGAGGCCCGAGCCGGCGACGTCGTCGAAGTCGATCTCCTCGAGCTCCTTGAGGCGCTGGAGACGCTTGTGCACCGTGGTGAAGTTGGTGAGCATGCCGCCCAGCCAGCGGTGGTTCACGTACGGCATGCCGACGCGCGCGGCCTGCTCGGCGACGGGCTCCTGCGCCTGCTTCTTGGTGCCGACGAAGAGGATCGACCCACCGTGGGCGACCGTCTCCTTGACGAACTCGAACGCGCGGTCGATGTACGACAGCGACTGCTGGAGGTCGACGATGTAGATGCCGTTGCGCTCCGTGAGGATGTGGCGCTTCATCTTCGGGTTCCAGCGGCGGGTCTGGTGCCCGAAGTGGACACCGCTCTCGAGGAGCTGGCGCATGGTCACGACGGCCATGGCACGTCCTTTCGTCGTGCGCCGCGAGTCCCTCGCCGTGCGCACGGGTTGCGCGGCCCTCGCGGGGAGGACCGCTGTTCCGGTTGTCGACGCCGGCCGGTCGGCCGTCGTCCCTGGCACCACGCGGCGGGACGCCACCGGGTCCTGTCCGAGGACGGGTTCCGGAAGACCGTCGCCCACGCCGCGGCTCCGGTGCGAGCGGCGCGGCGGACGACGTCCGGCGGGCTGCGCGCGCGCCGACGGGAAGCCGGCAACGGGAGCGTGTTGTGGTGCGCGATGTCATGCGCAGGGCGCATGCGCCGACAAGTCTACCGGATCGCGGACCTGCGCCGGTGCCCGTCCGGGCGGGCCCTGCGCCGTCCCCCGCGCCCGCCCGCACGGCCGTCGTCCACAGGGGCGGTCCGGGCGCGCGCACCGGTCGCGCGGGCCCGGCACGCTGGCCCGATGACGCTCCCCCTGCCCGCCGGCCCGGCCCGCCGGGCGCCTCGTCCGACGCGGCGTGCGGCGGCCGTCCTCGCTGCCGTCGTCGCGCTGGGACCGGCGCTCGGGTCCGCCGCGGGCGCCGCCGAGCCTCCCTCGACCGCGGTCCGGGTCCCGGCGACGGCGCCGCTCGGCGCAGCCGCGCGGGCGGCACCCGTCACCGAAGCGCCCGGCTCGTCGACGACGCCCGACGCGCGGTACCGCGTCCCGGTGCCCGGCGGTGTGCTGCGCGCGTTCGACCCGCCGGCCGTGCGCTGGGGCTCCGGGCACCGGGGGGTGGACCTCGCCGCGTCCGCCGGCGACGTCGTGCGGGCGCCCGCGGCCGGGGTCGTGGCGTTCGCCGGCTCCGTCGCGGGGCGGCGGGTGCTGACGCTCCAGCACGACGACGGGCTGCGCAGCTCGTTCGAGCCCGTCACGACCGACCTGCGCGTGGGCGACCGCGTGCGGGTGGGCGACGCCGTCGCGACGCTCGACGCCGCCGGTCCGGGCGGTCACTGCCTGCCGCGCTCGTGCCTGCACTGGGGCGTGCGCCGCGGCGAGACCTACCTCGACCCGATGGCGCTCGTCGCGAGCGACCCGATCGTCCTGCTCCCGCTCGGCTGAGGCCTCCGGCCGCGGTCAGGCGCGGGGGAACGCCTGGCTGTACGAGGAGCGCAGCCGCTCGGCGCTGACGTGCGTGTAGCGCTGGGTCGTCGCGAGGCTCGCGTGCCCCAGGACCTCCTGGACGCTGCGCAGGTCGGAGCCGCCCTCGAGCAGGTGGGTCGCGGCCGTGTGCCGCAGCGCGTGCGGGGCGAGGTCGGGCACGCCGGCGTCGGCGGCGAGGCGGTGGACCGCGTCGCGGGCCCGCCGCTGGTCCCAGCGGCCCCCGCGGTCCCCGAGCAGCAGGGCAGCCCCGCTGGCCGCGGAGACGAAGGCGGGCCGCCCGGCCCCGAGCCAGCGTTCGACCGCCCGCGCGGCCGGGACACCGAACGGCACGACCCGCTCCTTGCGGCCCTTGCCCAGCACGCGGACGGTCCGGGTGGTCAGCTCGAGGTCGTCGACGTCGACGGACACGAGCTCCCCCACCCGCAGGCCCGTCGCGTACAGCAGCTCGACGGTGACCCAGTCGCGCAGCGCCGCCGGGCCGCCGTCGGCCGCGAGCGCCCCGGCGTGCTCGACGAGGGTGCGGGCCGCGTCGACCGACAGCACCTGCGGGAGGTGGCGGTCGACCTTCGGGGAGCGCAGGCGGGACGCCGGGTCCTGGGGCGTGCGCCCCGTGCTCGTCGTCCAGGCGAAGAACGCGCGGGCGGCGGCGCTCCGGCGGGCGAGCGTCGTGCGCGCGTGACCGGTCGCGGCGAGGTCGGCGAGCCAGGCGCGCAGCAGCTGCAGGCCGACGTCGCGGGGCGCGCCGGCCCCGTGGGCCGCGGCGAACGCCGCGAGCCCCGCGAGGTCACCGGCGTACGCGCGGGCGGTGTGCACGCTCGCCCCACGCTCGAGGTCGAGGTGCCGGACGAACGCCTCGATCGCGGCGTCGAACCCGGCGTCCTCGTCCGGGCTCGGGCCCAGGACCGGGGTCTGCGGTGCACTCACGCCCCCAGCGTCACGGAGCCGCGCGTCCGGGGCAAGGCGCCGCGCGGAGGGCGGACGGGGGGCGGCGCGAGCCGGCGCTGCACCCTCCGCGGCGCGGGGACCGGACGTCGGCGCGTCGCTCATCGGGACGGGCGCGGGATGCGCCTCCAGGCGCCGGCCTCCTGCACCGCGAACCCCGCGAGCTCGAGCAGCCCGAGACCGCCACGGGTCTCGTCGAGCGCGAGCCCCGCGGCCCGGGCGATCGAGCCGACGTCCGCCGCGCGGCGCACCGGGAGCGCGTCGAACAGGCGTCGCCCGACGCCGTCGAGGTCGTCCAGATCCTCGGCACCCGGTCGCCCACCACCCTGGCGGGCATCGGCCCCCGACGTCCCGCCGCCCTCGCCGGCAGGCAGGGCGAGCTCGGCCACCTCGTCGGCGTCGGTGACGCAGACCGCCATCCCGTCCCGCAGGAGCCGGTGGCAGCCGCCGGACGCCATCGAGGTGACGGGCCCGGGCACGGCGCCGACCGGCCGGAGCAGCTCGGCGGCGCGCGTCGCGGTCGAGAGCGCGCCGGACCGCCAGGCCGCCTCCACGACGACCGTCGCGCGGGCGGTCGCTGCGATCAGCCGGTTGCGCAGCAGGAACCGGACGCGGCTCGGCACCGATCCCGGCGGCACCTCGCTCACGACGGCCCCGCCCGCGTCGATCACGCCGCGCAGCAGGTCGGCGTTCCCGGCCGGGTAGAGCCGGTCGACGCCGCCCGCGAGGAACGCGACGGTCGGGCCGCCCGCCGCCAGCGCCGCGCGGTGAGCGGCGGCGTCGATGCCGTAGGCGCCGCCCGAGACGACCGTGATGCCGCGTCCGGCGAGCCCGTGCGCGAGCTCGGCCGCGACGTGCCGCCCGTACTCCGTGCACGCCCGCGCCCCGACGACGGCCACCGACCGCGCCGAGAGAACCTCGAGATCGGGTGCGCCCCGCACCCACAGGCATTGCGGTCCGCCCGCACCGAGGTCGTCGAGCGCGCGCGGCCAGCGGGGATCGCCCGGCAGGAGGAGCGTCCCGCCGAGGAGGTCGAGTGCGCGCAGCTCGCGTCGGGGGTCGAGCCCGCGCGTGCGCGGGGCCCAGCGGGACACGGCGCGCAGCAGCCGCGCGGGGGCCAGGTCGGCCGGCAGGTCGGGCCGGTCGGCGTGCAGCCGGCGGATCGCGCCCTCGGCGACGTCGGGGCCCGGGGCTGCGCCCAGCAGCCAGCCCAGCGCCGCCGCGGGCCCGAGCGCCCGTACGAGGTGCCCGGCGGCCGTGTCCGACGGCTCGACGACCCGGCTCCAGGCGGCCGCGACCGCGCGCGGGTCGCCGAGGTCGACCACGCCGTCAGCCACGGTGGCCCCGGGTCCGGAGCGTGAGGGCGCGCCCGACGTCGGTGCGGCTCGGCGCCTCGCGGCCCGCGAGGTCGGCCAGCGTCCAGGCGAGCCGCAGCACACGGTCCGCGCCCCGCAGGCTCAGGGAGCCCCGCTCGAGCGCGCGGTCGACGTCGACGAGGAGCCCCGGCGCCGCGCCGAGCCGCTCGCGCAGCCACGACCCCGGCACCTCGCCGTTGAGGGTCCACGGCGTGCCGCGCAGCCGCTCGGCCGAGGCCGCTCGGGCCGCGGCGACCCGGCCCGCGACGGTCGCGCTCGGCTCGCCCCGCTCGGACCGGTCGACGGCGCTCACGCGCGGCAGCTCGACCTGCACGTCCACCCGGTCCAGCAACGGCCCCGACAGGCGCGCGAGGTAGCGCCGACGCTCAATGGGGGTGCAGGTGCAGTCGAGCCCCTTGCCGACGGCCTTGCCGCACGGGCAGGGGTTGGCGGCGAGGACGAGCTGGAACCGCGCCGGGTAGCGTGCCGTCCCCGCCGCGCGGTGGATGACGATCTCCCCGTGCTCGAGCGGTTGGCGCAGCGTCTCGAGGACGCGCGACCCGAAGTGGGGGACCTCGTCCAGGAAGAGCACACCGCGGTGCGCGCGGGACGCGGCGCCCGGGCGCGGCAGACCCGAGCCTCCCCCGACGACGGACGCGGGCGTGGCGGTGTGGTGCGGGTCCTCGAAGGGCGGCCGCCGCACCAGCCCCTGCGCCGCGTCGAGGGTCCCGGCGACCGAGTGGATCGCGGTCACCTCGACGGCTGCCGCCTCGTCGAGGTCCGGCAGGATGCCGGGCAGCCGGGACGCGAGCATCGTCTTGCCCGCGCCGGGCGGGCCGACCATGAGCAGGTGGTGGCCGCCCGCGGCCGCGACCTCGAGCGCCGCGCGCGCCTCCGACTGCCCGAGGACGTCCGTGAGGTCGCCCGCCACGCCGGGGGCCGCGCGGCGGACGGCCGGGGCGTCGTCCAGCGGGTCGGGAAGCTCGTCGACCTCGGCGCCGTAGTGCGCGGCCAGCTCTGCCAGGTGCCGGACGCCCAGCACCTCGGCGCCCGGCACGAGCCGGGCCTCGTCGGCGTCCTGCGCGGGCACCACGACGCGTGGGTACCCGGCGGCGACGGCCGCGGCCACCGCGGGCAGGACGCCTCGTACCCGGTGGACGCGGCCGTCGAGGCCCAGCTCGCCCAGGTGGACGACCTGCTGGGGCCGGGCGTCGTCAACGAGCCGCGCGCCCGCGAGCATCGCCACCGCGATCGCGAGGTCGAAGCCGGAGCCGGTCTTGGGCAGCGCCGCGGGCGACAGGTTGACCGTGATCTTCTTGTTGGGCCACGCGAGCCCCGACGACGTCACGGCGGCGCGCACCCGGTCGCGCGACTCGCTGAGCGCGGCGTCGGGCAGGCCGACGAGCGTGAAGCCGGGCACCGACGCGGCGAGGTGCGCCTGCACCTCGACCAGGTGACCCGCGAGCCCGACCAGCGCGACGGCGCGCGTCGTGCCGAGGCCGCTCACGCGACGTCCTCGAGGTGCTCGATCCGCGCCGCGCCGGCCCGGGGTAGCTGCACCGCGACGACGTCGATGCGGACGGACCGGTACCGGACGTCCGGGTGCGCGCTCAGCCAGCCCGCGGCCAGGCGCCGCAGGCGGGCCAGCTTCACCGGTGTCACCGCCTCCGCGGGATGCCCGAACCCGAGGCCGCGCCGGGTCTTGACCTCGACCACGACGAGCACGTCCCCGTCGAGCGCGACCAGGTCGAGCTCACCGCCCGGTCCTCGCCAGTTGCGGTCGACGACCCGCCAGCCGCGCCCCTCCACGTGGCGCGCCGCCACCTTCTCGCCGTACCGTCCGACCGCGTCCTTCGCCCGCACGGGCCTCACCTCCGCGGGCCAGCCTGCCGAGGGGACGGGCGCGCGTGCGGCGGCCGGTACGGACGCTGTGCGCAAGCGGGCGGGGCCGCCACCTTGTGGTCAGCGCCCGCGCGGGACGTCCGCTACAGCTGGAGCTCCGCCTTGGCGAGCTCCTCGACGTTCACGTCCTTGAACGTCACGACCCGCACCGACTTCACGAAGCGCGCCGACCGGTACACGTCCCACACCCACGCGTCCGCGAGCCGCAGCTCGAAGTAGACCTCACCCGCCGCGGACCGCACCTGCAGGTCCACGTGGTTCGCCAGGTAGAAGCGTCGCTCGGTCTCCACCACGTACGAGAACAGTCCGACGACGTCCCGGTACTCGCGGTAGAGCGCGAGCTCCATCTCGGTCTCGTAGTTCTCGAGGTCCTCCGCACTCACGCGTCCATCATGGACCATCGAGGAGCCGGGAGGCGCCGTCGTCCGCGCGAGTCGGGCCCGCGTCCGCCGCCCGACCCGGCAGCGCCGGCTCGCCGGCCACCGGGCCCGACGACGTCACACCGGGCAGGTTCCAGCTCGTCCGGTGGAGCGCGCTGGGGCCGTGCGCCTCGAGCGCCCGGACGTGCGCGGCCGTCGCGTAGCCCTTGTTCTGCTGCCACTCGTACGCGGGGTGCTCGGCCGCGAGGTCGCGCATGAGGGCGTCGCGCTCGCACTTCGCGAGCACGCTCGCGGCGGCGACCGACGCGCACTGCACGTCGGCCTTGACGAGCGTCCGCACGCCCAGGGGTGGGACGGGCGCCGGGAGGGACGCGGGGTCGAGCGTCCGGTAGGCGCGGGCGCCCGGCAGCGCCACGCCCGAGGGGACGACGTCGGCGAGATCCGGCGGTTCGAGCTCGCCCAGGACGTCGAGCAGGTCCGGCTGGGGGTCGGACAGCCAGTCGTGCGAGCCGTCGAGGAGCACGGCGTCGACCTCGATGCCGGCGGCCGCCACCGTGGCCAGCGCACGCCGGCCCGCGAGCCGGAGGCCGCCGATGATGCCGACCTCGTCGATCTCGGCGCTGCTCGCGTGCCCCACGGCCCAGGCCACGCCCCAGCGGCGGACGCGCGGCACCATCTCCTCGCGCGACGCGGGTGCCAGGAGCTTGGAGTCGGTCAGGCCGCGCGGCGCCCGACGCGTCGTCGCGTCGACCACGACCACCCCGACGGTCACCGGCCCGGCGAGCGCGCCCCGCCCGACCTCGTCCATGCCCGCGACCGTGCGCGCGCCCGTCTCGAACCACGCCGTCTCGCGCTTGAGGTGCGCGGTGCGCACGCGAGCCGCCGGACGACTCGACGTCGTCCGGGTGGTGCGGGCGGGCGTCGTCGTCACGGGTTCGGCACGTCCTCGAAGGTGTCGCCGGGGTTCCGCAGGAGGCCGGCGTCGGACAGGGGCCACACCTTGATGAAGGCCGTCCCGACGACGTCGTCCATCGGGACGAACCCACCGCCCGGCTTACCCGTGTTGTAGCGCGAGTCGCTCGAGTCCTGGCGGTTGTCGCCCATGACGAACAACGAACCCGCCGGGACCTTGTGGCTGAATGCGTCCTGGCTCGGCTCCGACCCCGGCTTGAGGTACGGCTCGTCGATCGCGACGCCGTTCACCGTGACGGGCTTGCCGGGGCCCGCGCACGCGACGGTGTCGCCCGGGAGGCCGATGACGCGCTTGATGAGGTGACCGACCGCGTCGTTCGGCCGCAGCCCCACGAACGTGAGCGCGTCGACGACCGCGTTGCCCACCGGCCCGTGGTCGGCCTTCTCCTGGGCGGGCAGCCAGTCGCCCGGGTCCTTGAACACGATGACGTCGCCACGGTGCAGGTCGAGGTGCGACGGGACGAGGCGGGAGACCATCACCCGGTCGCCGATCTGGAGCGTGTCCTCCATGGACTCGCTCGGGATGTAGAACGCCTGGACCAGGAACGTCTTGATGAGCCACGACAGGACGAGGGCCGCGACGACGATGATCGCGGTCTCGCGCAGCACCGACGACCGGCGCGGTGCCGCCGCCGTGGGCCGCGACGCCCCGCCGCCGTCACCGTCGGAACCACCGGAGCGCTCCGTCTCGGGTGAGGCCGGCTGGGCGGTGCCCGGGACGGGCTGGGCGTCGTCGGACGACGTGGATGGGGTCACGCGCCAACTGTGCCATCCCCACCTGTGACGGGCGAAACGCGGGTCACCCCGCGGACCGCACGACCCGGGACGCACGACGGGCGGCCGTCCGGAGAGGACGACCGCCCGTCTGAGATGCTGCAGGGGTGCTGCGAGGCCTTACTTGGAAGGCGTGGTCTCGCGCTTCTCCTTGATCTTGGCCTTCTTGCCGCGGAGCTTGCGCAGGTAGTACAGCTTGGCGCGGCGCACGTCACCGCGCGTGACGACCTCGATGGTGTCGATCTGCGGGGAGTGCACGGGGAACGTGCGCTCCACGCCGACACCGAAGCTGATCTTGCGCACGGTGAACGTCTCGCGGACGCCGCCGCCCTGGCGGGCGATGACGACGCCCTGGAACGCCTGGACGCGGGAGCGGTTGCCCTCGACGACCTTGACGTTGACCTTGAGGGTGTCGCCGGCGCGGAATGCCGGGACGTCGCTGCGCAGCGAGGCTGCGTCGACGCTGTCGAGCGTGTGCATGTCGGTCTCCTGGCCTGCCACGGGTCAGGTCCGATCTCGTGGCCGTCGGCGGGCGTGCCGCGGACGGTCCGGTGCGGGATGCGGGTGCGGTGCGCGGTGCCCGTGCGTCCCTTGCTCCCCCGTGGCAGAGCGGGCGGGACGGCTGCGCCGGGCGCACACCAGTCGTCAATCTTGCCACAGGGACGCGGCCTCGGACGAATCCGCCCGCGTCCCGGTGACCAGAGGCGAAGCCTCGCCCGAGCGTCAGGACGCCGGGGGCTCCCACCCCGCCGCCCGGAGCACCTCGCGGTCGTGCGCGTCGAGCGCGTCCGCTCCGAGGGCCTCGATGAGGTCGGGACGACGCGCGGCGGTGCGCTCGAGCGCGCGGTCCCGACGCCAGCGGGCGATCTTCGCGTGGTGCCCGGACAGCAGGACCTCGGGGACCTCGTGGCCCTCCCAGGCGGGCGGCTTGGTGTACACGGGGTACTCGAGCAGCCCCGCGGCGCCGTGCGACTCCTCCACGAGCGACTCCGGGTTCCCGACGACGCCCGGCAGCAGCCGGCCCACCGCCTCGACCACCACGAGCGCCGCGACCTCGCCCCCGTTGAGGACGTAGTCGCCGATCGACACCTCGCTCACGACGACGCCGCGCTCGCGGAAGCGTTCGGCCACGCGCGCGTCGATGCCCTCGTAGCGGCCGCACGCGACGACGAGGCGCGCGTCCTGCGCCCACGCCTCCGCGGTGCGCTGCGTGAACACCTCGCCGGACGGCGTCGGGATCACCAGGCGCACCGGTGCGCCGACGACGTCGCCCGCCACCCCGGCCTGCTCGCCGTCCGAGCCGGCGTCGGCGTCCGAGCCGGTGTCCGCGATCACGTCGTCGAGCGCGCGACCCCACACGTCGGGGCGCATGACCATGCCCGCTCCCCCGCCGAACGGGGTGTCGTCGACGGTGCGGTGCCGGTCGGTCGCCCAGTCGCGCAGGTCGTGCACGCGCAGGTCGAGCAGGCCTGACTGCCGCGCCTTGCCGACGAGCGAGAGCTCCAGCGGCGCCAGGTAGTCGGGGAAGATCGAGACGACGTCGACGCGCACGTCAGGCCTCGCCGTCCGCGTCGGGCAGGTCGACGTCCACGAGCGCGGCGTCGCGGGCCAGGAGGCCGCCGGGCGGGTCGAGGACCACGCGGCCGCCGGGCACGTCGACCACGGGGACGATCGCACGCACGAAGGGGACGAGCGTCCGCTCGCCGCCGGTCTCGCGGACCACGAGGAGGTCGTGCGCCGGCGACGGGTCGAGCCCCTCGACGGTCCCGACGACGGTGCCGTCGGCGAGCTCGGCCCGGAGGCCGGCGAGCTCGTGGGGGTACCACGCGTCCTCCTCGTCGGAGACGTCCGCGTCGACGACGAGCTCGACGCCGCGCAGGGCCTCGGCGGCCGTCCGGTCACCGGCCTCCGCGAACCGCACGTACCAGGCGCCGTTCTGGGTGCGGACGCCGTCGAGCGTGAGCGGGCCGGCCGCGGGCGGCACCGTCGCGAGCCGGGCGCCCACCTGCAGCCGGGTCGCGGGGTCGTCGGTGCGCAGGTCGAGGCGCACCTCTCCGCGCAGCCCGTGGGCGCGGCCGATGCGTGCGACGGTCAGCTCCATGGCGGCCCGCCCTCCTTCTGGTCGATGGTGCGCGTGAGGCCCGGTCCCCCGAAAGGAACCGGGCCTCACGCGTCGTGCTGGGCGGCGCGGAACGGAGTCCGCGCCGCGAGGCGTCAGCGGCGGTCGACGTCCACGACGTCGACGCGGACGGGCTCGTCGCCCGCGAGCGCACCCACGACGGTGCGCAGCGCGCGGGCCGTGCGGCCGCCACGACCGATGACCCGCCCGAGGTCGTCCGGGTGGACCCGGACCTCGAGGAGGTCACCGCGACGCGTCGCACGCGACGCGACACGCACGTCGTCCGGGTTGTCGACGATCCCCCGGACGAGGTGCTCGAGCGCGTCGGCGAGCATCAGGCCTGCTCGTCGGAGGCCGGCTCCTGCTCCTCGGCACCCTCGGCCGGCTCGGTCGCCTTGGCGGCGGCCTTCTCGGCGACGGTGGCCTTGTGCTTCTCGGCGGCCTCGGCGGCAGCGGCGACCGCGGTCGCGGCGTCGGCCTTCTCGCCCTTGACCTTCAGCGTGCCCTCGGCACCCGGCAGGCCCTTGAACTTCTGCCAGTCGCCCGTGATCTTGAGGAGGGCGAGGACCTGCTCGGTCGGCTGCGCGCCGACGCCCAGCCAGTACTGCGCGCGCTCGCTGTCGATCTCGATGAGCGACGGCTCCTCGGTCGGGTGGTACTTGCCGATCTCCTCGATCGCGCGGCCGTCGCGGCGGGTGCGCGAGTCGGCGACGACGACACGGTAGTACGGGGCCCGGATCTTGCCGAGGCGCTTCAGACGGATCTTGGTGGCCACTGTGGTGGTCTCTCCTGGTTCGTGTGGGGAGGTCCGCGTTCGCTCCCGGTGGGGCCGAGGGCGGTGGTTGGACCAGGGACGCGGCGGTGCGCGGAGAGAGGGGCCGGGCACGCCGAGTACGGCTCCATTGTGCCAGACGACGACAACCGGTTCCAAGCCGGGCCGTGTGGCCCGTCCGTGGGTCCGAGCGACTACCGGCGCGGGTTCTCGCCGCCGACGATGACGGCCTTCGGTGACCGGAGCACGCCGATGTCCTCGCGCGGGTCCGCGTCGTAGACCACGAGGTCCGCGACCGCGCCCTCGACCAGGTGCCCGAGGCCGAGGAACTGGCGCGCGCGCCAGCTCGCCGCCGCGACCACCTCGGCCGCCGGGATGCCGGCCGCCACGAGCTCGGCGCACTCGTCGGCGAGCCGCCCGTGCTCCACGGTCGTCCCGGCGTCGGTGCCGACGAGCAGCGGGACACCGGCGTCGAACAGCGCGCGCACCTGGGCGTAGCGGTTCTCGTGCATGCTCCGCATCCGCTCCGCGAAGCGGGGGTACTTGCCGTCGGCCTGCGCGGCGAACCGGTCGAACTGGCCCACCTGCAGCAGCGTCGGCACGACGGGGATCCCGCGGGCGGCCAGCTCCCCCATGAGCTCGGGCGGCACGCCCGTGCCGTGCTCGAGGCAGTCGACCCCGGCGGCCAGGAGGCCGGGCAGGGCCTCTGCCGAGAACGTGTGCGCCGTCACGCGCGCCGCCTCGGAGTGTGCGACGGCGACCGCGTCGGCGAGCACGTCGTCCGGCCACAGGGGCGTGAGGTCCGCGTCGGCGCCGAGGTCGCGGTCGATCCAGTCGGCGACGAGCTTGACCCAGCCGTCCCCGGCGCGAGCTTCGCGCCGGACGGCCTCCGGCAGCTCGGCGACGTCGGCCAGCTCGTGGGCGAGGCCGCGGACGTACCGCTTCGGGCGGGCGAGGTGCCGGCCCGCGCGGACGATGCGCGGCAGGTGGGGACGGTGGACGAGCGGAGACGTGTCCGTCGGCGAACCGGCGTCGCGGACGGCCAGCACGCCCGCCCGGCGGTGGGCACGCGCCTGCTCCTCCGCCTCGGGGAGCCCGACGGCCCCCGTCTCACCGAGCCCGACGTGCGCGTGCATGTCCACGAGGCCCGGCAGGACCCAGCCCTCGATGGTGCGCTGGTGGGTGCCCGGCGCCGACGGCCGCGTGAACGTGACGACCCCGTCCTTGACCCACAGCTCCGCGACCTCACGGTCGTCGCCGAGCAGCACCTGCCCGCGGATGTGCAGGGACGGACCCTCGAGCGCGGACATCTGGCTCCTTTATGACTCACGACGCGGACAGCGGCGGCCGCTGACCGGGTGGTCAGCACGGCGAGCGTCCCGGCGACGAAACGATAGCGGCTCAGCAGGCCGTCATCGACCCAGGTACTTCTCCAGGTCAGGGGGGAGCTCGAGACCGTCCAGGCCCGGGCCGGCCGCGTCGGACGAGCCGGCGCCGCGGCCGACACCGAACGCCGAGCCGGGTGCGCTCGGCTCGGCGACCGTCTGGCCCGCCGCGCGCGCGGCCGCGGCGCGCTCCTGCGCGGCCCGCTTGGCGGGGTTGCCCGACTTGCCCTTGACCTTGCGCTGCGGCGCCTGCCGTCCACGCGCCTTCTTGCCGCCGCCGAGCCCGGGGATGCCGCCCATGCCCGGCATGCCGGGGACGCCGCCGCCGCGCGCCACCTGGCGCATCATCTTCTGCGCGTTCTCGAACCGCTCGAGGAGCTGGTTGACGTCCGTGGTCGTCGAGCCGGAGCCGCGCGCGATGCGGGCGCGGCGCGACCCGTTGATGATCTTCGGGTTCTCGCGCTCGGCGGGAGTCATCGAGCGCACGATGGCCTCGATGCGGTCGACCTCGCGCTCGTCGAAGTTCTCGATCGCGTCGCGCATCTGGCCCATGCCCGGGAGCATCCCGAGCATCTTCTTCATGGAGCCCATGTTGCGCAGCTGCTGCATCTGCACGAGGAAGTCGGCGAGCGTGAAGTCCTCCCCGGCCTCGACCTTCGCGGCCATCTGCGCGGCCTGCTCGGCGTCGAACGCCTTCTCGGCCTGCTCGATGAGCGTCAGCACGTCGCCCATGTCGAGGATGCGCGACGCCATCCGGTCGGGGTGGAAGACCTCGAGGTCGGTGAGCTTCTCGCCCGTCGACGCGAACAGGATCGGGCGGCCCGTGACGCCCGTGACCGACAGCGCGGCACCGCCGCGCGCGTCGCCGTCGAGCTTGGACAGGACGACGCCGGTGAAGTCGACGCCCTCCTCGAAGGCCTTCGCGGTCGCGACCGCGTCCTGGCCGATCATCGCGTCGATGACGAACAGGACCTCGTCGGGCTGCGTCGCGTCCCGGATGTCGGCGGCCTGGCGCATGAGGAGCTCGTCGACACCGAGGCGACCCGCGGTGTCGATGATCACGACGTCGTGCTGGCGCTGGCGCGCGGTCTCGACGCCGTCGCGCGCCACGCCGACCGGGTCGCCGATGACCGGGCCGTTCTCCGCGTCGGCGCCGCTCTGGTTGCCCGGGTGCGGCGCGAACACCGGCACGCCGGCGCGCTCGGCGACGACGGAGAGCTGGGTGACCGCGTTGGGGCGCTGCAGGTCCGCAGCGACGAGGAGGGGCGTGTGGCCCTGGTCCTTGAGCCAACGCCCGAGCTTGCCCGCGAACGTCGTCTTGCCGGCGCCCTGGAGGCCCGCGAGCATGATCACGGTCGGCGCGGTCTTCGCGAAGCGCAGCGTCCGGGTCTCGCCGCCGAGGACGCCGACGAGCTCCTCGTTGACGATCTTGACGACCTGCTGCGCCGGGTTGAGGGCGCCCGACACCTCGGCCGACAGCGCGCGCTCGCGCACCTGGCCCGTGAACTCGCGCACGACGGGCACCGCGACGTCGGCGTCGAGCAGGGCCCGGCGGATCTCGCGGATGGTCGCGTCGATGTCCGCCTCGGACAGACGACCCTTGGTGCGCAGGTTCTTGAAGGTCTGCGCGAGCCGGTCGGAGAGCGTGTTGAACACCAGGGGACCTCGGGGGTTCGGGGACGGGGGGCTCGGGATCCGAGCCACCCCAGCCTACCCGGCGGGCTCGGCCCCGCGGGCGCCCGCTCCCCCGCTAGGCCCGTCGTCCGGCCCGTTCCCGGGCCCGGAGCCGAGCGCGCGCAGCGTGAGCCCGGTGAGGTCGTCGACGAGCCGGCGCCGCCACGCGGTCCACGCGCCCGGTCCGAGCGACGACGCGTCGGCCTCCGTGAGCGCGCGCAGCGCCTCGAGCAGGTCCGCGCGGTGGTCCACCGCCGTCGCCAGCGCCTCGACGGTCGCCGGGTCGTCCGGGTCCGAGCCCACGGCGAGCCGGGACAGCGTCAGGTGTTCGCGCACGAGGAGCGCGACGTCGTCGCGGGTCCCCGGCTCGAAGCCCATCCGGTCCAGGATCGCCGGGACGAGCCGCGCGCCCTCGACGGCGTGGTCCGTGGCGCCGGCCCGCTTGCCGATGTCGTGCAGCAGGGCGGCGAGCAGGAGCACGTCCGGGTGCGCGACCTGCCGCTTGTCGCGGCCGGCGCGCGCGACCACCTCCACGAGGTGCCGGTCGACGGTGTGCCGGTGGATCGCGGCCCGCTGGGGGCGGTTGCGCACGCCGGCCCACTCGGGGATCCAGGTGGTCACGACGCCCGCGAGGTCGAGGGCCTCCCACACCGGGACCTGGGCGGGCCCGCTGCCGAGCAGCGTGAGGAAGGCCTGCCGGGCCGCGCGGGGCCACGGCTCGGGCGGGGCCGGGCAGCGTGCGAGCGACCCGACCGAGACCGGCGAGAGCACGAGGCCGGTGCGCGCCGCGGTCGCCGCGGCACGGAGCGGGAGGACCGGGTCGGCCTCGGGGTGCGCGTCGACCGCGAGGACCAGCTCGCCGTCGTGCTCGACCAGCCCGTCGCCCACGGGGCGCAGGCGGGGCGCGGCACGCCGGCCCCGCACGAGGACGGGGCGGGCGAGCCGGGGGCGCTGGAGCGCCTGGCGCGCGCGGCGCACGGTGGTGTCGAGCGCGTAGCTCACCTCGCGTCCGGCCTCGGCGAGACCGGCGAGGAGCGCGTCGCCGTCGTCGTAGCCGGAGACGTCGGCCACCTCCTCCAGGTCCTGCAGCACGAGCCGGTTGGTGTGCCGCCGCGCGACGACGTGCACCGCGTCGCGGACGTCGAGCAGGTGCGACGCGGCCCGGTCGACGTCGCCGTGCGGGCGGTCCGTGAGCCACGTCGCCGCGAGCGCCGAGAGCACCACGGCGTCCCGGATCCCTCCGCGCGCCTCCTTGAGGTCGGGCTCGATGAGGTACGCGAGCTCGCCGAACCGGTCCGCGCGTTCCTTCGTGGACGCGAGGAGCTCCGGGAGGCGGCGCCTCGACGCCGACCGCCAGTCCCCCAGCACCGCCGACGCCGCGCGGTGCACGACGACGGCGTCACCGGCGACCGGGCGCACGTCCAGCCACCCGACGGCGGCGGGCAGGTCCTTCGACGCCACCTGGCGGCACTGGGAGAGGGTGCGCACCGCGTGGTCGAGCTCGAGCTTCGCGTCCCACACCGGGTACCAGAGACCGTCGGCGACCCGTGCGACGGTCTCGGCGTCGTGGGTCCGGCCGTCGTGCACGAGCACGAGGTCGAGGTCGCTGGCCGGGCCGAGGTCGCCCCGACCCAGGCTCCCGACCGCCGCGAGCGCGAGGCCGGGAACCGCGCCGTCGTCGTCCTCGAGGCCCTGGGTCGCCTCGGCCCAGAGCCCTTCGAGCGCGGTGTCGACGAGGGCGACGAGAGCCGCACGACGCGCGACCCCGCTCCGACCGGGCCCCGAGAGCCGGGACCCCGTCTCGAGGAGGGCGAGCCGCAGGTCCCGGACCCCGACGGGGTCCGGGACCTGCGGCTGCTCCTCGACAGGCTGCTGCCCCCCGGCAGGCTGTCCGTCGGTCATCGGCTAGAGCGCCTCCGCGCCGGTCTCACCGGTGCGGACCCGGGTGACCGCGTCCACCGGGACGGTCCACACCTTGCCGTCGCCGATCTTGCCGGTCTGCGACGCGGACACGATGGCCTCGGTCACGGCGGAGGCGTCCGGGTCGTCGACGAGGACCTCGACACGGACCTTCGGGACCAGGTCGACCGTGTACTCCGCGCCGCGGTAGACCTCGGTGTGACCCTTCTGGCGCCCGTAGCCGCTCGCCTCCGAGACGGTCATGCCCTTGACGCCGGCGGCCTCGAGGGCCGACTTCACGTCGTCGAGCCGGTGGGGCTGGATGATTGCGGTGACGAGCTTCATGCCGAGATGCCCTCCTTGACGCGCCCGCCGGTGGCGGGGGTGGTGTCGTACGCGGTCTCACCGTGGAGCGCGAAGTCGACGCCGCCGACCTCGTCGGCCTCCGCGACCCGCAGACCGGTGATGGCCTTGATGATGAGGCCGATCACGTAGGTCAGGACGAACGAGAAGACGACCGCGATGGCCGCGACCACGACCTGGGTCGCGAGCTGGGTCACGCCTCCACCGTAAAGGAGGCCCCGCTCCGCGCCCTCGGGCAGGAACCCGCCCTGCTTGTCGGTGGCGAGGAAGCCGATCAGGACGGTTCCGACGATGCCGCCGACGAGGTGGACGCCGACCACGTCGAGCGCGTCGTCGAAGCCGAACCGGAACTTCAGGCCCACCGCGAGAGCGCACAGGACGCCCGCGACGAGACCGATGATCATCGCACCGTACGAGTCGACCGCGGCCGCGGCCGGCGTGATCGCGACCAGGCCGGCGACGACGCCGGACGCGGCGCCGAGCGAGGTGGCCTTGCCGTCACGGAACTTCTCCGTGGCCATCCAGGCGAGCATCGCGACGCACGTGGCCACGAACGTGTTGATCCACGCGCGGCCAGCAGTGCCGTCCGCGGCCCCCTCCGAGCCCGCGTTGAACCCGAACCAGCCGACCCACAGGAGCGCGGCGCCCAGCATCACGTAGGGCAGGTTGTGGGGCCGCATCGGCTCCTTGGGCCAGCCCTTGCGGCGGCCCAGGATCAGCGCGAGCGCGAGGCCCGCCGCACCGGCGTCGATGTGGACGACCGTGCCGCCCGCGAAGTCGATCGGCGTGGAAAGCGCGCTCGCGATCGGGCCGTCGCCGCTGAGCAGACCGCCGCCCCAGACCATGTGCGCGAGCGGGAAGTAGACCGCCGTCACCCAGACCGCCGAGAAGGCGATCCAGCTGCCGAGCTTGATGCGGTCGGCGATCGCGCCGGTGATGAGGGCGACCGTGATGACCGCGAAGGTCGCCTGGAACCCGACCGCGACGAGCGCCGGGACCCCGCCGCCCCCGAGGAGGCTGTTGTCGTCGGTGAGCCCGACGAGCCCGAAGTACTTGAACGGGTTCGCGAAGATCTCGTTGATGCCCGACGTGTCCGTCGAGAAGGTCATCGAGTACCCGTAGAGGATCCAGATGAAACCGACGATCCCGGCGGCGACGAAGTTCATCACCATCATGTTGAGGACCGACTTCGAGCGGACCATGCCGCCGTAGAAGAACGCCAGCCCGGGGACCGTCATCATCAGGACGATGACCGCGGACGTCATCATCCAGGCCGTGTTGCCCGTGTCCAGCTTGAAGGCGTCCGCCGCCATCAAGGCTCCTGTTGCCATGTGCCCGTCTCTCCCTCCGCCGACCTGGGCGGCCGGTCGGGGACAACGTTCTCGGCGACGGGTTTCGCCCGGTCGCGGCACGTGTTACAGGCAGGTGACATGCGCCGCCCGGGAGTAAATGTTGGGTTTCACGGGTGCGAGACGGTCGGCCGGGAGGCCGTCACTCGCCGAGCAGCCCGTCCACGAACGCCTCGGGGTCGAACGGGGCGAGGTCGTCGGGACCCTCGCCCAGGCCGACGAGCTTGACCGGCACCCCGAGCTCGCGCTGCACCGCGACGACGATCCCGCCGCGCGCGGTGCCGTCGAGCTTGGTCAGGACGATGCCCGTGACGCCCGCGACCTCGCCGAACACGCGGGCCTGCGTGAGCCCGTTCTGGCCCGTCGTCGCGTCGAGCACGAGCAGCACCTCGGTGAGCGGGGCCTCCTTGGTGATGACGCGCGTGATCTTCCCGAGCTCGTCCATCAGGCCGGCCTTGTTCTGCAGGCGCCCGGCGGTGTCCACGACGACGACGTCCACGCCCTCGCGCCGCCCCGTGCGGACCGCGTCGAACGCGACCGCGGCGGGGTCCGCGCCGTCGCGGTCCGAACGGACCGTCGGCACGCCGACGCGCGAGCCCCACGTCTCGAGCTGGTCCGCCGCCGCCGCGCGGAAGGTGTCCGCGGCGCCGAGGACGACGCTGCGCCCCTCCGCGACGAGCACCCGGGAGAGCTTGCCGATGGTCGTCGTCTTCCCGGTCCCGTTGACGCCGACGACGAGCAGCACGGCGGGCACCTCGGTCCCGTCCGGGCCGGGGTGGCGCTCGGTGGCGAGCGAACGGTCGAGGCTCGGGTCGACGATCGCCAGGAGCTCCGAGCGCAGGAGCTCGCGGACGGCCGCCGGGTCCTTGACGCCCTCGACCCGCACACGCGTCCGCAGCGCCTCGACGATCTCGCCGGTCGGTCCGGCGCCGACGTCCGCGAGCAGGAGCGTCTCCTCGAGCTCGTCCCAGTCGTCCTCCGTCAGGTGGTCGCGCGACAGGACCGCGAGCAGGCGCGCGCCGAGCGGCGACCCCGAGCGCGCGAGGCGGCCACGGAGCCGGACGAGCCGGCCTGCGACCGGCTCCGGCTGCTCGAGCGCGGGCGTCTCCGGGGCCGCCTCGGGCTCCGCAGGGGCCTCCGGGGCAGCGGTGGTGGGGGCCGGAGCCGAGGAGGGTGGCGCCTCAGCGACCGGAGGGGCCGCGGGCGCACCGCCTGCACCCCGCCGACGCGAGGCGACGACCCGGTTCCCCACGAAGCCCGCCACGAGGGCGACGAGCACGACAGCGACGACGATCCACAGCCAGAGGTCCTTCACGCGGACCAGTGTTCCAGGCGCAGCGGCCTCGGCCTACCCGAGCCGCGACGCGCCGCGCAAGGTGGGCGCGCCGAGGGCCGTCGTCGTGCGCTGATGAGGGTGGCCGGTGGGTGTCCCGGTCACGGTGCGCTCAGCCGCGCGCGGCGTGCCGCCAGTCGTGCCAGTCCCGGTTCGCGTCGTCGGGCTCCGACCACTCGAAGACCTCGTCGAGCTGGGTGTCGACGACCGGCGGCGCGAGGTGCGAGGCGACGTTCGGGGCGCGGTCGGGGTGACGTCGCGCGAACCGCTCGGCGCGGATGTCCTGCCAGCCGGCACGGAAGTCGTTCACGAACGTGCGGAGCCCGGTCTCGGGCAGCTCGGGGTTGTCCCGACGCTCGACCCGGTGCACGGCGTAGAGCACCGCGACGGCGGCGACGAGAGCGAGGACCATCCAGAACCAGAGCTGCACCACGGTTCAAGTATCGCGGCCGGCCCTGGGGGCGCACCTCGGGCACCCTGTGCGTTTCCGAATCGATATCGACCTTCACCCGGGGCACACAACTGCTCCCGATCCGTGACCCTCCCGTGATGTGGGGGCTCCGCGTTCCCGACCTGGGGGCGCAGGGCGGGATGGGAGCGCGCGGTCGTGGCGTCACCACGACCTGTGGTTGCGCGACAGACCCGCGGCGTCGTCGTCGAGCGGACCTCCACCAGCTACGCGCCGACGGGCTCCTCGGACCGCAGCCGCTGGCTGATGACCGTCGTCACGCCGTCCCCCCGCATCGTGACGCCGTAGAGGGCGTCGGCGATCTCCATGGTGCGCTTGTGGTGCGTGATGACGATGAGCTGCGAGTCGCGCTGCAGCTCGGCGAAGATCTCGAGGAGCCGTCCGAGGTTGGTGTCGTCGAGCGCGGCCTCGACCTCGTCCATGACGTAGAAGGGGCTGGGCCGGGCCTTGAAGATGGACACGAGGAGCGCGACGGCGGTGAGCGACCGCTCGCCACCGGACAGCAGGGACAGCCGCTTGACCTTCTTGCCGGCGGGTCGCGCCTCGACCTCGATGCCGGTGGCGAGCATGTCGGCCGGGTCGGTGAGGACGAGCCGCCCTTCACCGCCGGGGAAGAGCCGCGGGAAGACCTGCTCGAACTGGGCGGCGGTGTCGGCGTAGGCCTCGGTGAAGACGCGTTCGACGCGCTCGTCGATCTCCTTGACGATCTCGAGGAGGTCGGCGCGCGACTTCTTGAGGTCGGCGAGCTGCTCGGTGAGGAACGTGTGCCGTTCCTCGAGGGCGGCGAACTCCTCGAGCGCGAGGGGGTTGACGCGCCCGAGCTGGCCGAGCCGGCGTTCGGCGCTCCGGAGGCGCTTCTCCTGCTCGGCGCGGTCGTAGGGCACCTCGCGCGGGGGGACGTCGGAGCCGTCGTCGTCGGTCGCGGGCCCGGCGGGGTCGAGGACGGGGACGGTCCGGTGGGGCCCGAACTCGTCGACGAGCACCTCGGGGTCGAGGCCGAGCTCGTCGACGGCGCGCTGCTGGAGCTGTTCGACGCGGAGCTGCTGCTGGGCGCGGGCGACCTCGTCGCGGTGGGCCACGTCGGTGAGCTCGCGGAGCTCACCGGTGAGCTTCTCGACGTCGGCACGCGCGGCGACGAGGCCGGTCTCGCGTTCGGCGCGGGCCGCCTCGGCGGCGGCGCGCTCGTCGGCGGCGTGGGTGACGGCCTGCTCGACGGCGGCGAGCGCGACGGCGGCCCCGGCCCCCACCGCCTGGGCGCGGGCAGCCTGGACGGCACGGGCCCGTTCGCGTTCGGCGGCCACGCGGCGGGCCTCGCGCTCGGCGGCGGCGGCGCGGGCGAGCGACTGGGCGCGTCCCGACAGCGCGCGGGCGCGCTCCTCGCTGGTCCGCAGCGCGAGCCGCGCCTCGGTCTCCTGCTGGCGCGCGGCGGTCGCGGCCTGCGCGCTCTCGTCGCGTCGCACGCCGGCCGCCTCGATGGCGTCCTCGGACTCCTCGGGGGCCCGCTCCGCGGCCTCGAGCCGGGCGGCGAGGGCGCTGAGCGCCTCGTCCTGCTCGACGAGCGACGACTCCGCGGTGGCGAGCCGCTCGCCGGCGCGCTCGGCCTCGGCCCGGGCGGCCCGGGCGGTGGCGCCGAGGTGCCCGAGCTCCTCGGCGACGGCGGCCAACCGCGCGTCGGACTCGTTGAGGCGGCCGAGGGTCTCCTCGTGGCGCTCGCGCGCCGCGTCCTCGGCCTGCGTGGCACCCGCGAGCTCGAACCGGGCGCGCTCCCCCGCTGCCACCGCGGCGTCCAGCGCCTGCCGGCCCTCCTCGAGCGCGGCCTGCAGGTGCAGGACACCGGGCGAGGACGCGGAGCCGCCCGCGGCGTGCGCCCCGGCGAGGAGGTCGCCACCGCGCGTCACCACACGCAGCGCGGGCTGCGCCGCGACGAGCGCGCGTCCGTGCGCGAGGTCGGGCACGACGACGACGTCCGCGAGGAGCGCCTCGAGGCCCGCGCGAGCGCCCGCGGCCGCCGTGACGACCGCGGCGGCCCAGCGGGCGCCGTCGGGCAGGGAGACGTCCGCAGGTCGCGGGACGGCCACGCCGGGGTCGCCGACGACGAGCGTCGCGCGGCCGGCGTCCTGCTCGCGCAGCCAGCGCAGGGCGTCGACCGCGACGTCGAGGGACTCGACCGCGACGGCGTCGGCGAGCGGGCCCAGCGCCGCGGCGACGGCGTCCTCGAAGCCCGGCTCGACGGCGAGCGTCGCGGCGACCGAGCCGAGCGTTCCGGGGCGGTCGCCGGACAGGAGCGCGCCCGCCCCGTCCTTGCGGTCGAGACTGAGCTCGAGCGCCTCGACGCGCGCCGACCACTGGGTGCGGTCGCGCTCGGCGGCGGCCGCCTGGTCCTTGAGCTCCGCGACCCGCGCGGACGCCGACTCGAGCGCACCGACGGCGTCCTCGTGCTCGGCGTCGAGGTCGACCTCGCCCGCCTCGTCCCCGACGACGCGCGCCTCGAGCTCGGTGAACCGTGCCCCGGCCTCGGCGCCCCGGCGCTCCGCCTCGGCCACCGCCTCCCGGAGGCGCCCGAGCTCGGCGTGCGTGGCCTCGACCCGGCTGCGCTGGGCCGCGACCTGGCCCGAGAGCCGGGCCAGGCCTTCGCGCCGGTCGGCGGACGCGCGCTGCAGCGAGGCCAGCTCGCGCTCGGCCGCGGTCGCCGCCTCCTCGGCCCCGGTCCGGGCGGCGACCGCGGCCTCGAGGGCGGCCCGGGCGAGCTCGACCTCGCTCGTGAGCTCGCGCTCGGCGTCGCGGGCCCGCTCGGCCTGCGCGTCGAGGTCGTCGGGGTCGGCGCCCCGCTGCACGGGCTCGGCCGTGCCGAGCAGGCGCAGCCGTTCCGCCGCGAGGGTCTGGGTGCCGCGCAGCCGCTCGCGCAGCGCGGACAGCCGGTAGAACGTGTCGTTCGCCTCCGCGACGGCAGGGCTGGCCGCGGCGGCCTGCTGCTCGAGCAGCGCCAGCGCCTCGCGCCCTGCGGCGAGCGCCTCCTCGACCCGGGCCTGCTGCTCCCGGAGCGCCGTCTCCCCCGCGAGGTCCTGCTCGAGCGACGCGAGCGCCTGGGCGAGGTCGTCCGCGAGGAGACGGGACCGGGCGTCGCGCACGTCGGCCTGGATGAACTGGGCCTTGCGCGCTACCTCGGCCTGCCGCCCGAGCGGCCCGAGCTGGCGCCGCACCTCGGCCGTGAGGTCCGCGAGCCGCGTGAGGTTGCCCTGCATCGCGTCGAGCTTGCGCACCGCCTTCTCCTTGCGCTTGCGGTGCTTGAGGACGCCCGCGGCCTCCTCGACGAACCCGCGGCGCTCCTCGGGCGTGGCCCGCAGGACGGCGTCGAGCTGGCCTTGGCCGACGACGACGTGCATCTCGCGCCCGATACCCGAGTCGGACAGCAGGTCCTGGATGTCGAGGAGCCGGCACGACGACCCGTTGATCGCGTACTCGCTGCCGCCGCTGCGGAACAGCGTGCGGCTGATCGTCACCTCGGAGTACTCGATCGGCAGCGCGCCGTCGGCGTTGTCGATGGTGAGCGAGACCTCGGCGCGGCCGAGCGGCGGACGCCCCGCGGTCCCGGCGAAGATGACGTCCTCCATCTTGCCGCCGCGCAGCGACTTGGCGCCCTGCTCGCCCATGACCCAGGCGAGCGCGTCGACGACGTTCGACTTCCCCGAGCCGTTCGGGCCCACCACGCACGTCACGCCGGGCTCGAACCGCAGCGTCGTCGCCGACGCGAACGACTTGAAGCCGCGGAGCGTGAGGGTCTTGAGGTGCACGACGCCGAGCCTAGTTCGGGAGCCGCGGGATTCCGGGGACCTCGGCCCCGGGCCGGGTCGCCGGCGCCTCCGTCGACCGGTGCGTCACAGGCCGGGGAACCAGAGCCCGATCTCGCGCTCGGCCGACTCGGTCGAGTCCGAGCCGTGGACGAGGTTCTGCTGCACCTTGAGGCCCCAGTCGCGGCCGAGGTCGCCCCGGATCGTGCCGGGCGCGGCGGCGGTCGGGTCGGTCGCGCCGGCGAGCGAGCGGAAGCCGGCGATCACGCCCTGGCCCTCCGCGACGACGGCGACGACGGGCCCGGACTTCATGAACTCGACGAGCGGGCCGTAGAAGGGCTTGCCCTCGTGCTCGGCGTAGTGCGCCGCGAGGAGGTCGTCGGAGGCGGTGAGCAGCTGGACGGCTGCGAGCGTGTAGCCCTTGGCCTCGACCCGGCGCAGGATCTCCCCCACGAGGCCGCGGCGGACGCCGTCGGGCTTGACGAGGACGAGGGTGCGTTCGGTGCTGTTCGGCGTGCTCATGGGCCACACCCTACCGGCGCGGCGGGCCTGTCCCGCCCGCGGCGGACGCCGCCGTCAGTCCGCCGTCGTGTCGCTCGACGAGCGCGTGCCACGCACCCGCGGCGGCACGTTGGGGGCGGTCTCCGGGTGCTCGGCGTCGTAGGCAGCGCGCTCCGCGTCGACCCGTCCCCCGAGCCGCAGCGCGGCCACCCAGAGCACGGCGAAGATCCCACCGGCGAGGAACATGAACGGCACCGCGAGGCCCCCGGCGATGACCGGGACCTGGACGACCGTCCCCGCGACGTAGCCGCCCGGACGCGTCACGAGACGGGACAGGACGAGCAGGACGACCGAGAGCACGAGCCCGATGGTCCAGATCACCGCGCCGCTCGGCGGGTCGAACAGCGGCCACGCGTTCGGGACCGTCCGCAGGCCGTACGCCACGAGGGTGCAGAAGAACACGACGAACGCCTCGAGCAGCAGCACCGTCTGGGTGAACTGCGGCTTGGCGGGGGCGCGCGGCTTGATCCGGTCGCCCGGGAGCGGCACGTCCTTGGGCAGGGTGCGGCGCTGGGGCTCGGGCCGCGCGGGGCCGTCGGAGGAGGTGCTGCTCACGCCTCCAGGATACGTGGCCCACCCGCCGCCCGGAGTTGTCAGAACCTCGCGGCAGCAGGGTGCCGTGAGGTTCTGACAGGTCGGTGCGCGTGCTCAGGCCTCGCCGAAACCGCCTTCGATCGCTCCCGTCACGGCGTCGAGCGCGGCACCCGCCTCGGGGCCGCTCGCGGTGACCTCGACCTCCTGGCCGCCGGTGGCGCCGAGCGCCATGAGCTCCAGCACGCTGGCCGCCTCGACCCCGCCGACCGTGACCTCGGCGTCGAAGCCGGACGCCGTCCGAGCCAGCTCGGCCGCGGGGCGCGCGTGCAGCCCGAGGGGGTTGCGGATCGTCACCGTCCGGCGCAGCACCTCGGCGGCCGCACCGGGGGCGCCCGGGCCCGCTTCGCCGCCACCCTCGACGGGCGGCACCGCGGGCGGCGGGCCGGGGCTCGGCGTCGGCACGAACGTCCTGCCCGCGTCCTCGGCGACGCGCAGCACCTCGTCGGCGTGCGCTCCCCCGTTCGCCGACACCGCGGCCGCGACGGCCCCCTCGACGAACGGCGCGGTGGCCAGGTGGACGCGCGCGGCGTCGTCGGGCTCGAGGAACTCGACCACCGACTCGACCGTGAGGATCGCGGACCCGAGGTCGGCGAGCACGACGACGCCGTCCGCCGCCGCCAACGCCCGCCGCAGGGCTTCCTGGACCCGGTCGAAGTCCGTACCCAGGCCGCCGTCGGGCAGGCCGCCCGCGGCCTCGATCAGGACGGCCGGCGCCATCTGCCCCGCGAGCCGGGCCGTGCCGCGTGCGAGCTCGTCGGCGTGCGAGACGAGGACGAGCGCGGTCGGGGTACGGGCCGCGCCCGGAGCCGTCACGATTCGGGCTCCGACGACGTCGCCGCGCCCTCGGTCTGCGAGGCCGTCACGCCCGCCGCGAGGACGAGCGCGGTGGACGTGGCGCCCGGGTCCTGGTGCCCGATGCTGCGCTCGCCCAGGTAGCTTGCCCTGCCCTTCGTCGCGAGGAGCGGGATGGTGGCCTCGGCCCCCTGCTGGGCCGCCTCGGCGGCCGCCGCGAACACGGCACGGGCGTCGCCGCCGGCGTCCGCGGCCCCGACCGCGGCCTGCACCGCCGGGCTCAGCGCGTCGACCATCGTCTTCTCGCCGACGGTCGCCTTGCCCCGCGCCTGAACCCCCTCGAGCGCGCCCTCGAGGACGGCCACCACCCCGCGACCGTCGAGCTCGGGCAGGTCGGCGACCTTCGCTGCACGCAGGAACGCCGTCCCGTACAGCGGGCCGGCCGCCCCGCCGACCGTCGACATGAGCGTCGTCGCGACGAGCTTCAGCACGTCCGAGACGTGCGCCGGCGGCTCCGGCAGCGCATCCAGCTTCGCGACCACCGCCGTGAACCCGCGGTTCATGTTCTCGCCGTGGTCGCCGTCACCGATCTGCCGGTCGAGCTCGGTGAGCTCGTCCTTGTGCTCAGCGATGCTGCGGGCCGTCTCCCGGACCCAGCGTTCCGCCCAAGCCACGTCAGCCGCCATGCCGCCCTCCTCGTACTCGTCGTCCGCTCTCGCCTGCTCCGGGGTACCAGCGTGGCCCGCCGGCGTCACCAGCGCAGCGCGGCCGTGTGGACCGGGGCGTCCCACAGGGTCGTGAGCTCGTCGTCGAGCCGCAGGACGGTCACCGACGCGCCCTGCATCTCGAGCGACGTCACGTAGTTGCCGACCAGCGAGCGCGCGACGACGACACCACGTGCCTCGAGCAGCTTGCGCGCCTGACGATAGACGACGTACAGCTCCGACGACGGCGTCCCGCCCATGCCGTTGACGAACAGCAGCACGTTCTCGCCGCTGGAGATCTGGAGGTCGTCGGCGACGGGGTCGAGGAGACGCTGCGTGATCGCGTCCGCGGGCTCGAGCTTGATCCGGTGCCGACCCGGCTCGCCGTGGATCCCGATGCCGATCTCCACCTCGTCGTCCGGGAGGTCGAAGCTCGGCTTGCCTGACGCGGGCACCGTGCACGCGGTCAGCGCGACGCCCATCGAGCGCACGTTGGCGTTGACCCGCGTCGCGACCGCGGCCACGCCGGCCAGGTCGTCCCCGCGGTCCGCCGCCGCGCCCGCGATCTTCTCGACGCACACCGTCCCCGCCACGCCGCGGCGGCCCGCCGTGTAGAGCGAGTCCTCGACGGCCACGTCGTCGTTCACGACGACGCTCGCCACCTCGACGTCCTCGGCCTCCGCGAGCTCGACAGCGGTCTCGAAGTTCAGGACGTCGCCCGTGTAGTTCTTCACGATCGCCAGGACGCCCGCACCGCCGTTCGCCGCGACGAACGCCGGGGCGATCTGGTCCGGCGTCGGCGACGTGAACACCGCGCCCGGGACGGCCGCGTCGAGCATGCCCTGCCCGACGAAGCCGGCGTGCAGCGGCTCGTGGCCCGAGCCGCCCCCGGACACCAGGCCCACCTTGCCCGCGACGGCACCGCCCGCCCGCGAGACGTAGATGGGGTCGTAGTGGGCCTCGACGATGTCGGCGTGCGCCGCGACGAAGCCCTCGACGGACTCGACGACGGCGTTCGCGGGATCGTTCAGCAGCTTCTTCACTGTGCTCGTCCTCCGTGACAGGGCCTCGAGCGCCCCGGAGGTCTCCGGGACGACGTCGTCGGCGGTGCGCCGCCCCCGTTCGTGCCCGCCGCCTGGCACCATCAAACACCGGCGCGCGCGTCCGCGCGCGCCACCTGGGAGAACGTGCAGCGAGGCCGCTCAGCCGCGGCCGAGGAGGATCCGCGCGTCCGCCGCCATGATGACCGAGCCCGTGACCAGGACGCCCGTGCCCGTGCCCACGCCCGTCTCGTCGCCGGCCTCGGCGAGGTCGACGGCGATCTGCAGCGCCTCGGAGAGCTGGTCGGCCACGTGCACGCGGTCCTCGCCGAACACGTCGCGCGCGACCTCCGCGAGCTCGTCGGGCGGCGTCGACCGCGGGGACGACGACTGCGTCACCACGACCTCGGCGAGCACCGGCTCGAGCGCGGCCAGGACACCCTCGGCGTCCTTGTCGCCCAGGACGCCGACCACGCCGACCAGGCGCGTGAACGCGAACGCCTCGTCGAGCGCGGCGACGAGCGCCTCCGCGCCGGCCGGGTTGTGGGCGGCGTCGACCACGACGGTCGGCGACGAGCGCACCACCTCGAGCCGGCCGGGCGACGTGGCTCCACCGAAGGCCGCCTCCACGACGGCGCCGTCGAGCGCCCGGCCGCCCGTCAGCAGGGCCTCGCCCGCCGCGAGCGCCAGGAGCGCGTTGTGGGCCTGGTGCTCGCCGAACAGCGGCAGGTAGACGTCCTGGTAGACGGCGCCGGCGGTGCGCAGCGTGAGCTGTTGTCCGCCGACGGCCACGGTCCGCTCGACGACCGCGAGCTCCTCGCCCTCGCGCAGCAGCCGCGCGTGCCGCGCGGCGGAGGCCGCGGCCAGCACCTCCGCCGCCTCGTCGGTCTGCTCCGCCGAGACGACCGTCGCACCCTCCTTGATGATCCCGGCCTTCACGCGCGCGATCTCACCGACGGTGTGCCCGAGCCAGCGCTCGTGGTCGAGCGCGACAGGCGTGACGACGGCGACCTCCGCGTCGATGACGTTAGTCGAGTCCCACTCGCCGCCCATCCCGACCTCGACGACGGCCACGTCGACGGGCGCGTCGGCGAAGGCCGCGAACGCGACCACGGTCAGCACCTCGAAGAACGACAGCTGGGACTGACCCGAGGCCTGCAGCTCGCCGTCGACGATCTGGATGTACGGGTACACGTCGTTCCACGTGTCGACGAAGCCCTGCGCGGAGATGGGCTCACCGTCGATCTGGATCCGCTCGGTCACGCTCGTCAGGTGCGGGCTCGTGAAGAGTCCCGTCCGCAGTCCGTGCTCTCGCACGAGCCGCTCCGTCATCCGCGCGGTGCTCGTCTTGCCGTTGGTCCCCGTGAGGTGGATCGACCGGAACGAGTGCTGCGGGGCCCCGAGGATCTCGAACACGCGCGCCACCCGCGAGAGCGTCGGGTCGAAGTCGTGCTCGGGGGCCCGCGCCTCGATGTGCGCCCAGATCCGGTCGAGGTCCGCCTGGGCGGCCGAGTCCTCGGCGGCGCGTCTCGCGTCGGCGCCCTTCCTGCGCTGCGGGGCCCCGCCCGCGGCCGGACGCGCGCTCATGCCCGCACCGCCTTGCTCACGACGACGACCGGGCTCCGGTCCTGCGCGGCGTCCGGCAGCGGGGCGAGGTCCAGGTTGGTGGCGAGCGTCTCGGACGAGAGGAACTCGCCGAGCTTCTCGACGTCCGCCAGGTGCTCCGCGGGAACCTCGACGCGCAGGTCGATGCGGTCCGCGACGTCGAGGCCGGCGGCCTTGCGGGCGTCCTGGACGGCCCGCACGAGGTCGCGCACGTATCCCTCGGCGCGGAGCGCGTCGTCGAGCGCGAGATCGAGCACGACGAAGCCCCCGCCCGCGAGGACGGCTGCCCCGATGCTCTCCCCCGCGTCGGCGGCGTCTCCCCCGACGACCGTGCTGAGCTCGTACTCGGTGGGCTCGAGCGGCACGTCACCGTCGGGCGTGCGGACGACGACGGCGTCAGCGTCGGACACGAACCAGTCCCCGGCCTTCGCGGCCTTGATGACGGCCTGGACCCCGCGTCCGAGGCGCGGGCCGGCGGCGCGCGCGTTGACGGCGAGCCGCTGGCTGATGCCGAACCGCTCCGCCGCGCCCGACTCGAGCCCCGCGAGCTCGACTGCCTTGACGTTGAGCTCCGACGCGATCAGGTCCGTGTAGGGAGCGAGCGGCTCGGGCTCGGCGACCACGACGGTGAGCCGTGCGAGCGGCTGGCGCACGCGCACCTGGTGCGCCTTGCGGACGGCGTGCGCCGAGGACACGACGGCGCGGACCTCGTCCATCGACGTGACGAGCGCGTCCGCGTCGTCACCGAGACCCGCGAGCGCCGGCTCGGCCGCGGTCGGCCAGTCGGTCAGGTGCACGGACCGGCCGCCCGTGAGCCCGCGCCAGACCTCCTCGGTGACGAGCGGCGCGAGCGGCGCCATCACGCGGGTGAGGAGCTCGAGCACCGTGAACAGGGTGTCGAACGCGGCGTGGTCCTCGGCCCAGAAGCGGTCGCGCTGGGTGCGCACGTACCAGTTGGTGACGACGTCGAGGTGCTCGCGGACGGCCTCGCACGCGCCCGCGACGTCGTACGCGTCGAGCAGCTCCGTGGTCCGCTCGACGAGCCCCCGCGTCCGGGCCAGCACGTAGCGGTCCAGGGCGTCGAGCCCCTCGGCGGACGCGCCGCCGTCGGACCCGACCGACCGTGCCACGTACCCCTCGCCGTCGTTCGCGGCGCCCGCGTACAGCGTGAAGAAGTAGTACGTGCTCCACAGCGGCAGCAGGACCTGGCGCACGGCGTCGCGGATGCTCTCCTCCGCGACGACGAGGTTCCCGCCGCGCAGCACCGGGCTGCTCATGAGCGACCAGCGGACGGCGTCCGAGCCGTAGGCGTCGAACATCTCCCGGGGGTCGGGGAAGTTCCGCAGCGACTTGCTGGCCTTGCGGCCGTCGTCGCCGAGGATGATGCCGTGCGACACGGCCGAGCGGAACGCGGGCCGGTCGAACAGCGCCGTCGACAGGACGTGCAGCAGGTAGAACCAGCCGCGCGTCTGCCCGACGTACTCGACGATGAAGTCGCCCGGGAAGTGGTGCTCGAACCACTCGGTGTTCTCGAACGGGTAGTGCACCTGGGCGAACGGCATCGAGCCGGAGTCGAACCACACGTCGAACACGTCGGGGATGCGGCGCATCGTCGAGCGGCCCGTCGGGTCGTCCGGGTTGGGGCGCGTCAGGTCGTCGATGAACGGGCGGTGCAGGTCGGCCTCGCCGGCCTCGTTCACGGGCAGGCGGCCGAAGTCGCGCTCGAGCTCGGCGAGCGACCCGTACACGTCGGTGCGCGGGTAGGCCGGGTCGTCGCTCTGCCAGACCGGGATCGGCGAGCCCCAGTAGCGGTTGCGGCTGATCGACCAGTCGCGCGCGCCCTCGAGCCACTTGCCGAACTGGCCGTCCTTGATGTGCTCGGGGGTCCAGGAGATCTCCTGGTTGAGCTCGACCATGCGGTCGCGGAACGCGCTGACGCGCACGAACCAGCTCGACACCGCCTTGTAGATCAGGGGGTTCCGGCAGCGCCAGCAGTGCGGGTAGGAGTGCTGGTACGTCTCGTGGCGGACGAGCACCGGGCGCTCGTCGGCGGCGCGGCGCCCGACCGGGCCGGCGACGCGCTTGAGGTCCGCGATGATCATGGGGTTCGCGTCGAAGACCTGCTCGCCCGCGTAGTCGCCGACCTGGTTCGTGAACCGGCCGCGCTGGTCGACCGGCACGACGGGCGTGATCCCCGCCGCGTCGCACGCCGCCATGTCGTCCTCGCCGAACGCGGGCGCCATGTGCACGACGCCGGTGCCGTCCTCGGTCGTGACGAAGTCGCCGAGCAGCACCTGGTGGGCGTGCTCGTGGCCCACGAAGTAGTCGAACGGCGGGTGGTAGGTGGCGCCCGCGAGGTCCGAGCCGCGCACGGTCGCGAGGACGGTCGGCTCCTCGCCGAGCTCGCGCGCGAACGCCGCCAGCCGCGGCTGGGCGAGCAGCACGCGCTCGCCCGGGTGCTCGTCGGCGAACGGCGAGCCGTCCTGCGGCTGCACGACGACGTAGTCGACGTCCGGCCCGACGGCGACCGCCAGGTTGGAGGGCAGCGTCCAGGGGGTCGTGGTCCAGATCAGTACGAGGGCGCCGTCGACGACCGAGCGCGTCGCCTGGGGCAGGGCCGCGGCGGGCGAGCCGTCGCGCGCGCCCGCAACACGCAGGCCCACGGTGACGGCGGGGTCCTGGCGCGACGCGTACACGTCGTCGTCCATGCGCAGCTCGTGGTTGGACAGCGGGGTCTCGTCACGCCAGCAGTACGGCAGGACCCGGTAGCCCTCGTAGGCGAGGCCCTTGTCGTACAGCTGCTTGAACGCCCACAGCACCGACTCCATGAAGGTGACGTCGAGCGTCTTGTAGTCGTGCTCGAAGTCCACCCAGCGGGCCTGCCGCTCGACGTACTCCTCCCACTCCTTCGTGTACCGCAGCACGGACGACCGGCACGCGTCGTTGAACGCGGCGATGCCCATCTCGTCGATCTGCGACTTGTCCGTGATGCCGAGGATCCGCTCGGCCTCGAGCTCGGCGGGCAGGCCGTGCGTGTCCCAGCCGAAGCGCCGCTCCACCCGGCGGCCCTTCATGGTCTGGTAGCGCGGGACGACGTCCTTGACGTACCCGGTGAGGAGGTGGCCGTAGTGCGGCAGGCCGTTCGCGAAGGGCGGGCCGTCGTAGAAGACGAACTCGTTGCTGCCCTCGTCGCCCGCGGGCCGCTGGTCGATCGACGCCTGGAACGTGCCGTCCGCCTTCCAGAAGGCGAGCGTGCCCTGCTCGACGGCGGGCAGGTTCGGCGAGGCGGGGACGCGCGCGTCGTCGCCGGAGCGGTGCTGGGGGTAGTGGGCCATGGGTTCGGCTCCCGGAGCGGTGGAGAGGGTGGTCGCGTGCTGCCGTGCTGCGAGGACGACCCGGCCGACCGGTGACCCGGCGCGGCGGACCGCGGTACCACCCCGCTTGTCGCCGGCGCTCCGACGACCGCTCCTTCAGGGCTGTGACGGGCCCTCCCGTCCGGTTCTACTGAGGCCGACCGACGACGGGCGCGAGCGCCGCGGTTCGAGGGCCTGTTCTTCCGGAGGCTCGCCGGTGATGGCCGGGTCGACGCCTTGTGCGCCCATCGTAACCGGTGCCGACCGACGCGAGCCGCTAGAGTTGCGGCGCTACCAGGTCTCGAGAAGCGTGGACCATGTGTCGCACGTCACGAGGAGCCGAGTTCATGCCGCAGCCCACCACCGGTGGCATCCGTATCGAGCGCGACGGCGCCCACTGGGTCATGTGGGGCGAGGTCGACGCGGCGGTCGCGGAGGCGACGGAGCACGAGGTCGCCGCGGCGCTCAGCCGCCACTCCACGGTGAGCCTCGACCTCTCGGGCGTGACGTTCATGGACTCGGGCGGCCTGCGGCTCCTCTACCTGGCTGCGGCGTCCTGCGAGCAGCCGCCACGGATCGCCGGTGCCCCCGAGAACGTTCGCGACCTGCTCGACCTCGCGAACGTGACGGATCTGTTCGAGCTCGAGTCCTGAGGACGCGACGGTGACGATCGAGACCCACGCGGCGCCGTCGTCATTCCGGGAGATCGCGACCTGGGACCTGGACGACCTCGAGGACCTCGCGGTCGTCCGCGCCAGCCTGCGCGAGCTCCTGGCCGGGGACGCCTGGCCCGCGGCCGTCGCGGACGTGGACCGGCTCCTCATCGTCGCGAGCGAGCTCGCGACCAACGCCCTCCGGCACGGCGGACGACCGGCGCGACTCCGCCTGCTCGTCGACGGGACGGGCTACCTCATCGACGCCGTGGACCACGCGGCGGACGTGAAGCCGGCCGTCGTGAGCGGCCGCGACCCCGGCCAGGGAGGCTTCGGGCTCGTCCTCGTCAAACGGCTCGCCCAGGACGTCGGCTCGTACGTGACCGGTCGCGACAAGCACGTCTGGGCCCGCTTCGACCCCCGCGAGCGGCAGGCGTCGTGACCTCGCCGGTGGACGCCGACGCCGTCCCGTTCCTTGCCCCCGGCGAGCCGGTGGACCTGGACAACTGCGCACGCGAGCCGATCCACATCCCGGGACTGATCCAGCCGCGCGGGGCGCTCCTCGTGCTCCGCCAAGACGACGGCGTGGTGCTGCAGGCCTCGGCGAACCTGCGCGAGCTCACGGGGACGTCGCACGAGGACGCCGTCGGGCACCAGCTGCGCACCGTGCTCGGCGACGACGCGGACGTGCTCCTCGACCACGCCCGCCGGCACGCCGACCTGGCGCCCCGGAACCCCGTCCCCGTCCGCGCGCCGCGAGCTCAAGACCTGCCGCTCGACGCCGTGCTCCACCGACCGCCGCTGCCCGACGGCGTGGACGGCGTCGTCGTGGTCGAGCTCGAACGCGCCGCGTCGGCCCGGCCTCTCGAGTTCTCCAGCACGTACCGGTCCGTCCGGGAGGCGCTCGGCGACCTCGAGCGTGCCGCCACGCTCGACGCGCTGTTCGAGGCGACCGCCCGCCACGTGCGCACGCTGACCGGCTTCGACCGCGTGATGATCTACCGCTTCGACCAGGACTACAACGGCGAGGTGGTCGCCGAGGCGAGGACGCCCGCGCTCAACGCGTTCCTCGGGCTGCACTACCCGGCGTCGGACATCCCGGCGCAGGCCAGGGCGCTCTACGAGAAGAACTGGATCCGGCTGATCGCGGACGTGGGCTACGAGGCGGTCCCCGTGGTGCCGACCGACCTGCCCGTGACCGGGCAGCCGCTCGACCTCACCTACTCGACCCTCCGCAGCGTGTCCCCGATCCACCTCGAGTACCTCGGCAACATGGGCGTCCGCGCGTCCATGTCGATCTCGCTCCTGCGGGACGGGAAGCTCTGGGGCCTCATCGCGTGCCACCACTACGCCGGCCCGCACGACCCGCCCTACGAGGTCCGGACCGCGGCGGAGTTCCTCGGCTCGACGCTCTCCGTGCGGCTCGTCGCCCAGGCCGAGGAGGAGCGCGCCGCGGCCACCACGCGGTCCGCCGCGCTCCTGGCCGAGCTGGTCGCGACCAGCACCGACGAGGACACGCCGCTCGCCACCCTGCTCGCGCAGGACGACCGGCTGGTCGACGCGCTCGGCGCCGACGGCGCCGTCGTCCTCGCGGAGGGCCGGGTCGCGGGCCGCGGCGAGGTCCCCGGAGAGGCGGGCGCCGCGCGGCTGCTCGACTGGGTCACCGCCGACGGCGGCGAGGTCGTCGCCACCGACTCGCTCGCCCGCGACGCACCCGAGGTCGCCGCTGCTCTCCCGGACGTCGCCGGGGTGCTCGCCGTGGCGCTCCCCGACCGGCAGGCCGTGGTGTGGCTGCGCGGCGAGGTGCAGCGCACCGTCGACTGGGGCGGCGACCCCCACAACAAGGCCATCGCACGCCGTGAGGGCGCCGAGGTCCGGCTCAGCCCCCGCAAGTCCTTCGAGCGGTGGCGCGAGGTCGTCGGGGGACGGAGCGTGGCCTGGTCGTCCGCCGAGCTCGAGTCCGCCCGCGCGCTGAGGCGCCACCTCGTCGAGGTGCTCTACCGACGGGGCAGGCGCGAGGTCCGCGCCACCGAGTCGCTCCAGCGCAGCCTCCTGCCCGACGTGCTGCCCCAGCCGGACGGCTGGACCGTCGATGCCCGCTACGACGCCGCAGGGAGCGGCCTCGTCGGCGGGGACTGGTACGACGCCCTCGTCCTGCCCGACGGGCGCCTCGGGCTCGTCGTCGGCGACGTCACCGGGCACGGGCTGCGCGCCGCCGCCGCGATGGGGCAGCTCCGGAACGCGCTCCGCGCGGCGCTCGTCACGGGCACCTCGCTCCAGAGCGCGCTCGAAGACCTCACCGCCCTGGCCGGCTGGACCATGCCGCAGCAGGTGGCGACCCTGGCGGTCGTGCTGGTGCGCCCCGACGACGGCACGTTCGAGCACGCCTCGATGGGTCACCTCCCGGGGCTCGTCGCCGACGCCGAGCGCCGCGTCCGGTGGCTCGAGCAGCTCGGGACGCGCCCGCTGGGCGTGGGAGCGGCGTCCGCCGTCGTCGGCACCGGCGAGATCCCTCCCGGAGGGCTCCTCGCGCTCTTCACCGACGGGCTCGTCGAGCGGCGCACCGAGTCGGTCCGCGCGGGCATGTCCCGGCTCGCCCGCATCGTGTCCCGCCACGAGGCGACGAGCGTCGACGACCTCGTCGCGCGCGTCCGCGACCCTGCGTCCACGGACGACGCGACCCTCCTCCTGGTCCGCCGGGGACCCGCCGCTCGTCAGGACCGCACCGACGGTCGCGGGGACGGGACCGCCGCGCGACGCTGAACGGGGGCGGACGCCCCGCGACCCGGGAGTCGGAGGAGCGACGATGACGAGCTCGACCGCCGGCAGCGTCCGCACGACCGTGGGGGTGGGCGCGCTCACCGCGATGGTCGTCGGGTCCATGGTCGGCGCGGGCGTGTTCTCGCTCCCCGCGCGGTTCGCGGAGAAGACCGGGGTCTGGGGCACGCTCGGCGCGTGGGCCGTCGCGGGCGCCGGGACCCTCACGCTCGCGCTCGTCTTCCAGACGCTCGCCGTCCGTCGTCCCGCGCTCGACGCCGGCATCTACGCGTACGCGAAGACAGGCTTCGGCGAGTACCCCGGGTTCCTGTCGGTGGTCGGCTACTGGGCGAGCGCGTGCGCGGGCAACGTCACCTACTGGGTGCTCGTGATGTCGACCCTCGGCGCGGTCTTCCCCGCTCTCGGCGAGGGCGACTCGGTGCTCGCCGTCGTGCTCGCGAGCGCCGGCCTGTGGGCCGTGTTCTCGCTCGTGCGGCGCGGGGTCACGGGGGCCGTCGTCGTGAACCGGGTCGTCACCGTCGCGAAGGTCGTCCCCATCGTGGTCTTCGTCGTGCTGTGCGCGACGCTGCTGGACCCGCGGGTCCTCGCCGACAACCTCTCGGCGCCCGCGTCCGCCGGGTCGTTCTTCTCCCAGCTCAGCGGCGTGACGCTCGTCACCGTCTTCGTGTTCCTGGGCGTGGAGGGCGCGAGCGTGTACTCCCGGCACGCCCGCCGACGGCGCGACGTCGGCCGGGCGACCGTGCTCGGGTTCGTGTCGGTGCTCGCGCTGTTCGCGTCCGTGTCGGTCGTGTCGTACGGGATCCTCCCCGCGGACCAACTCGCCGCGCTCCGGCAACCCTCGATGGCGGGCGTGCTCGAGGCGGCCGTGGGCGGGTGGGGCGGCGTCCTCGTGAGCGTCGGGCTCGTCGTGTCCGTGCTCGGCGCCTACCTCGCGTGGACGCTCATGGCCGCCGAGGTGCTGCTCGTTGCCGCGCGCGACGGCGACCTCCCACGCTTCCTCGCCCGGGCCGACGCGCACGACACCCCGGTCCCGGCGCTGTTCCTCACCTCCGCGCTCGCGCAGGTGCTCCTCGTCCTCACGCTGCTGTCCGCCGACGCCTTCGACTTCGCACTCGACCTCACCGCCACGCTCGCGATCGTCCCCTACGTGCTCGCTGCCGGGTTCGCCGTCCTCGTGGGCGTCCACGACCGCCGACGGGCCGAGACCGTCGTCGCGGTGCTCGCGACCGCGTACACGCTGTTCCTGCTCGTCGCGGCCGGGCCCGCGTACCTGCTCGTCGTGCTCGTCGTCTACGCGCCCGCGAGCGTGCTGTTCGCGCGCGCCCGGCACGAGGCCGGCCGGCGCGCGTTCAGCCGCGCCGAGCTCGCGGGGCTGGTCGCGATCTGCGTGGGCGCGGTCGTCGGGATCGTGTGCCTCGCGACGGGCGCCGTGCACCTCTGACGCCCCCGGGGCGCGGGTGACGCCCCGTCCGCCGACGGCGACGCCCCGTCCGCCGACGGTGACGTCCGGTTCGCCGATGGTCACGTCCGGTTCGCCGATGGTGACGTGGGCGGCTGTGGTCGGGTTCGCGGGCGGGTGCGGCGAGCCGGTTCGGACTGTCGTGCTCCGGCCCGGGGGCCCTGCGCACTCCTTGACGTCCTTCACCACCTCCCCGCACCCACCCGCCCGGCTGGTCCCTCGCCCACACAGCCCGCCCCCCGGGATCACCGTCGGCCGTTCGGTGCCCCACCGGGCCACCGCGCGGCCTCGGCGCCGCCCCCCGCGCCGCCCCCGGCCACCAGCAGAGGGGCTTGGGCTCCCTGCCTCGCCGTCGTGCGCACTCCAGACCGGGGATCGGCGCGTCAGCTCGTCCTGGAGACCCAGCCTTCCCCGCTTCGTCGCTCGGGATCGACCGACGCGCGTGCCGAACATGCGCTTGCCCACCACAGCCGGCCGCCGAACAGGGGGTCACTCACGTTCGGCACGGCAAGACGGTGGACAACGTCATGGTCGGCGAGGACCCGGTGGATGACCGCATGGTCGACCCCCGCACGTCGCACTCAGCGGACCGAACGTCGTACTCGGCGGACCCCAACCTCACACTCGGCGGGCCCCAAGGTCACACTCGGCCAACCGGGGCCCGTGGCGCGTGGTGCTGGGCTCACACGAGGGCGTCCGCGAGCGCCCGCGCCTGCCCCTGGAGCCGGGCCCAGAGCTCCTCGCGCCGCTCGGCGATCCGGACGGTGAGCACGTCCTCGTCGCGGACGAAGTCGTCGAGCTTGGCGATCATCGCGTCGGCGGTCGAGTCGAGCTGCTCACGCGACATCGGGTTGCGACGCGGCACGGCGCACAGGAACGTGTCGTCGCCGAAGTAGTCGCGCGGCATCCCGCGGCGCGCCTGCATCCCGACGAACGCCGCGGGCTGGTCGAACGCGAGGAAAGGGAGCCAGCCGTGCAGACGCTTGCCGAACGCGAACCGGCACGACGTGTAGCGCGCCCCGTAGGACGGGTGGGCGGCGAGCGCCTCGTTGAACGTCCGGTGGAAGTCCTTGGTGGGCAGCTCCGCGTCGAGCGCGGCCTTGAACGGCGCCGCGTCGATCTCGAGGGGCGGGATCAGGTCGAGCAGCCACGGGTTGAAGTCGCCCGACGCGTTGACCATCGAGCGGACCTCGAGGCCCTGGGCGTTCGCGTGGTCGACGAACCGGCGCAGCGGGTGGTCGGCCGCGTTGCCCTCGGTGAAGAGGAACGCGTCGAGGTTGACGACGACGACGTCCCGGACGGTCTTCGGCACGCCGAGCAGGCGGTCGGTGAACAGCGACGCGCAGGGCGCCCACACGGGGTCGGTCACGGGGCCGATCTTGCGGAGGAGCTCGGCCTCCTTGGTCGCCCGCACGACGATCTGCCGCGACCGCGAGGTCACGCGCCGCACCGCGGCCTCCTCCTCGTCGGTGGGCTGCTGGAGCACCCCGGTCGACCAGAGGAAGAACCGCTTGCTCTCGAACCGGTCCCACTGCTTGGCGAGCTTCGCGTGGAGGTGGCGCGAGGAGTTCGTCTGCACGAACAGGCCGCCCGGCCCGATGATGACGTTGTCCGTGCGCTTGTCGCCGCGGCGCAGGTACGACGGGTCGCTCACGTGCCGGAAGTCGAGGTCGACGAGGCCGTCGAAGAGGGCACGCGTGACCTCGTAGAGGAGCGCGTCGCCCGCGTTGCCGCGCGGCCCGCACGTGATCCACAGGGCCCGCTTCACGACGCCTGCCCCTCGGCCTCGCCGGACGCCGCCGGGTCGAGCAGGGCGTCGAGCTGCTCGTCGAGCATCGCCCGGTAGCGCTCGGCGAAGTGCTCGAGCGAGAAGTGGTCCTCGAACACGCGGCGGTTGCGCTCGCCCCACGCGACGGCGTCGCGGCTCTCGATGACACGGCACGCGTCGTCGATCGTGGCCTCGTCGACGAACAGGACGTTGCCGTCGCGGTCGACCTCGAGGTTCCCGCCGACCGGCGACAGGACGAGCGCCTTGCCGGCCCGCATGGCCTCGAGCGTCGCGAGGTCGAAGATCGAGTTGCGGTGGAGCATCACGTAGTAGTCGGCGTAGTCGAGCAGTGCGAGCAGCTTGTCGTGGGTCATCCGTTCCCCGAAGATGCGCGCGGTGAACCGCCGGTCCTTCTGCGCGTCCCTGAACGCGAGGAAGTCGGCGCGGTCCGCCGCGGCGCCCACCGCGACCCACACGACCTCACGGCCGGTGAGCTCGGCGTACCGGTCGAGGAGGGCGGGGACGCGGTCCAGGCCCTTGTCGCTGTTGAAGTCGCCGACGCTGACGAAGACGTCCGTCCGGTCGTCCTTGGCGGGCAGCCTGAGCTCGTGCGCCAGCGTGCGGAGCAGGGCGGCGCGGTCGCCCGCCGCCTCGCCGTGGTCGACCGCGGAGACCGTGTTGTAGAGGGCCGTGTCGGCGAAGGCGACGTGGCCGGCCTCGTCGATCCGCGACGTCGCGCGGTACGCCTCGCGGGCGCCGAGGCTCGGGAAGTAGACCCGCTGAGCGTTCTCGAGGACGAGCCGTTCGAGCCGGTCGGCGACGTGCGCCTCGTGCGCCCCCGGCTGACGGCCGAGCGACCGGATCTCCTGGAGCGTGCTGCCCTGCTGGTGGTAGACGAGCACGTACGGCACGCCCAGCAGGTGCGCGCCGTACGCGGTGCCGAGCTCGTGGCACACGAGAAGCAGCCGGCGGCCCTCGGCCTGCGCGCGCAGCACCTCCGGAGACGTCCGGACGTACTCGGCCCCGAGGACGATGTCCGCGACCTTCGCGCTGAGGCCCGTGAGCTGGACGGCGAGCCGGTCGCGCAGCGCGCCCTTGCCGCCCTCGTCGAACACGTAGACGAGCCGCTGGCCCCGGTACGCGTCGCCGAGCGCGAGCCGCTGGGTCGCGAGGACCCCACCGGGCCCGCCGGTCTTGCCGGTGGCCGGGTCGTACTGCCGGTAGGCGCAGCTCACCACCGTCACCTCGCCGGCGTGGGGCACGCCGTCCCGGGCCGAGCGGCGGGCGGCGAGCTCGTCCGTCACGCCGTCCGCGGCGTGCGCACCGGCCGCCAGGAGGCCGCGCAGGAACGCGCCCTCGCCGTCGGCGTCGTGCCGGTTGCCCATGTCGCCGAGGCCGTCGAAGTAGTGGCCGAGCTCCTCGCTGCCGTCGATCGTCGAGAAGCCGTAGACGTCGACGCCTTCCAGGCTCCCGCGGGCCTCGTGCAGCATCCACAGGAGCTGCGCGCCGCTCGTCGGCAGGAGCAGGCCGGACGCGTCCCGCAGCGACTGCTTGGTCGCCGTCCCGACGTGCGTGACCTTCTCGGGGGAGAACTGGGTGTCGCGCTGCAGGATGTCGCCGTGCTCGGGGAGCTCGAGGAGGTTCCGGAAGAAGTCCATCTCCCACACGACGAGCCGCAGGTCCTCGATCTCGGGGCGGTCTCGGACGTCCTTGTGCGCTCCCCGGACCCACACGTCGGTGCGCGAGCCGTAGTCGGCTTCGTACCCGGTCGGGTGGTTGTTGAACCGGACCACCAGGTCGTGCGCGTCGATCTCCGCCCCGCCCCCCGCGCCCAGGCATCCCGGCCCGTTCCCGACGACGGCGATCGTGCGCCCGACGACGAGCCGCCCGAAGACGTCGTCGGCGAGGTTGGTGGCGAGCACGTCGGCGGCGTCCGCGGCCCGCGCCACGTCGGCGTCGGGCACGCCCAGGTCGCGGGCGAACCGGGCCACCGGGAGGCAAGCCGCGAGGAGGTCGACGTCGTCGGGCCGCTTGAGGAGGAGGGTGCGCACGAGCCGCTCCGCCGCGTCGCGGTCGCCCGCCTCGAGGAGCGCGCCGCAGAAGACGAGCCAGAGCTTGGTCGGGAGCATGTTCCAGGCGACCGAGTTGAGGCCCATCGAGCGCGCCCGTGCCGCGAGCGCCGGCGTCGGGCCCTGGTCGCGCCACTCGGCCCGCGTGAGCGCGAGGTCGTCGACGTACGGGCCCTTACCCACTCCGCGGCCACGGTCGGCGGCGATCCGTGCCGCGTGGCCGAACAGGCGCTTGTCGAGCGCGCGGAGCCGCCACGCCGCGGCTCGCACGAGCGGGACCTTCTTGAGGTTCTGGTTCATCTCACCGGATTCAGCCGACAGCACGGGTGAGAGGTCACGCGGGCGTGCGCCGCCGTCGTCGCAGGCGGTGCCCACCCGCGCGACCTCGTGGTCCGCGGATGGTAGGCGGATGGATCCGAACCGGCGGCGAACCCCCGGTGAACGCGACACGACCCGTCGGTTGCGACGGGACGTCGGCGCGACCGAGCGTCAGGCGTGCCGGTCGACGCGCTGGGCCGAGGCCTGCGCGCGCGGCCTGATCACGAGCTCGTCGACGTCGACGTGCGGCGGCAGCGACAGCGTCCAGCGCACCGCCTCGGCCACGTCCTCGGCCGTCAGCGGACCGGGGACGCCCGCGTACACGGCGTCGGCCTTGGCCTGGTCGCCGCCGTAGCGGACGAGCGAGAACTCCTCGGTGCGGACCATGCCGGGCGCGATGTCGACCACGCGCACGGGCTCGCCGACGAGCTCGAACCGGAGCGTGCGCGCGACCACGCGCTCCGCGGTCTTGGCCGCCACGTAGCCGCCGCCACCCTCGTACGGCTCGTGCGCCGCCGTCGACGTGATGACCACGACGGTCCCCTCGGCATCGCGCAGCGCCGGCAGGAGCTCCTGGACGACGCGGACGGTCCCCAGCACGTTGAGCTCGTACATCTGGCGCCACTGGTCGAGGTCGGCCTGCGCCACCGGGTCGACGCCGAGGGCACCTCCCGCGACGTTCACGAGGGCGTCCACGGGGCCTTCCGTGACGATCCGCTCGACGAGCCGCGCCACGTCGTCGTCGCTCGTGACGTCGGCGACCACGTACGTCGCGCCCGTGCGCTCCGCGACCTCGCGCAGGCGGTCCTCGCGGCGCGCGACGGCGACGACGTCCCAGCCGTCCGCGCGCAGGGCCGCGACGCTCGCCGCACCGATCCCCGACGACGCCCCCGTGACGACCGCGCGACGCGCCCGTCCACGGCGCCCCCGACCGTCCGTCGCGCCGTCCGTGCTCCCGGTCTGCCCCGCCGTCCGAACTTCGCTCATGGTCGGAACGCTACCCGTGTCCCGCTCGGACGCGAGCGCGACTACGCTGGCCGTGGGATCGCGAGCCGTGCCTGGCTCGTCGCGGCGGCCCGGACTTGGACCGCGTGTCCCGGCGCGCGCCGTCGTCGCGCGCATGGCGCCCGTCCTCGGGCCCGCCGACGCCACCTCGCCGCACCGTTCCCGCACGCCGGAAAGGCTCCGTCCTTGTCGACCGTTCCCACCCGTCCTCGTCGCGCCCGCACGCGCGTCCTCGTCGGCGCCGCGACCGCCCTCGCCGCCGTCAACCTCGCCGCCTGCTCGTCCGACCCGGGGTCCTCGGCGGGCGCCGTCACGACCGGCAGCACGGCCGCCACCGACGCCGGTCCCCGCACCACCTACCCCCTCACGCTCGACAACTGCGGCACGACGGTCGCGTTCCAGGCCGCGCCGGACCGGGTCGTGACGATCAAGTCCTCGACGACCGAGATGATGCTCGCGCTCGGCCTCGGCGACCACGTGGTCGGCTCGGCGTTCCTCGACGGTCCGCTGCCCGACGCCCTCAAGACCGCCGCCGCGGGCAACGACGCGATCACGAAGCCCATGGCCGCACAGGTCCCCGGGTCGGAGGCCGTGCTCGCGCTCCAGCCCGACCTCGTCTACGCGGGCTGGGAGTCGAACGTCTCCGCGCAGGGCGCAGGGGCGCGGCCGACGCTCGCCAAGCTCGGTGTGAACACGTACGTGTCGCCGTCGGCGTGCCAGGAGAAGGCCTACCAGCCGGACCCGCTCACGTTCGACGACGTGTTCGGCGAGATCACCGAGGTCGGGACGATCTTCGACGTCCAGGGACGGGCCGCTTCGCTCGTCGCGGAGCAGAAGAAGCAGCTCGCCGCGGTCGCGCAGGACGGCGGCGGCCACACCGCGCTGTGGTGGTCGTCCGGCAACGGCACCCCGTACGTCGGCGCCGGGATCGGCGCCCCCGAGATGATCATGAAGACCGTCGGGCTGAAGAACGTCGCGGCCGACGTCCCCATGACGTGGACGCCCCTGTCGTGGGAGAAGATCATCGCCGCCGACCCGGACGTCCTCGTGCTCGTCGACGCGTCGTGGAACACGGCCCAGGCCAAGATCGACTACCTCGAGTCGAACGGCGCGACCAAGAACCTGCAGGCCGTCAAGCACCACCGCTTCGTCGTGCTGCCGTTCGCGAGCACCGAGGCCGGGGTCCGGAACGTCGACGCCGCGACGCAGCTCGCCGCCGCCCTGAAGAAGCTCGACTGGTCGTGACGACCCCGTGACCGCGTCCGCCACCGCCGCACGCCCGGCCGCGTCGTCGCCCGACGCCCCGGGCCGGTCGCGCGCGCCACGGACCGCCGCGTGGCTGACCGGCGCCGTCGTGCTGCTCCTGGTCACGGTGTCGGTCGCGGTCACGCTCGGCCCGGCGCACCTGCCCGTCGCGGACGTGTGGCGTTCCGTGGCGCAGCACGTCGGGCTCGGCGGGGCCCTCGGGCTCGACCCGCTCACGCCGTTGCAGGACGGCCTCGTCTGGCAGCTGCGGCTCCCGCGCGTCCTGACCGCCGCGGGCGTGGGCGCGGGGCTCGCGGTGTGCGGCGTCGTCATGCAGTCGTTGACCCGGAACCCCCTCGCCGACCCCTACCTGCTCGGCCTGTCGTCGGGGGCGTCGCTCGGCGCGGTCTGCGTGCTCGGGCTGGGCGTCGCGCTCGTGCTCCCCGTGGCCGCGTTCGCGGGGGCCCTGCTGGCGCTGCTCGCGACGCTCGGGCTCGCGGGCGCCGCGGGCGGTCTGACGCCGTCGCGCACCGTGCTCGCCGGGCTGGCCGTGAGCCAGCTCGCGTCGGCAGGGGTGAGCTTCGTGATCTTCTGGACGTCGACCGGCGACTCCTACCAGGACATCCTGTCCTGGCTCCTCGGCTCGGTCGCGGGCGCCACGTGGACGTCGGTCGCCGTGACGTGCGGCGCGACGCTCGTGCTCGGCAGCCTGCTGGCCGCGAGCGGGTCGCTCCTGGACGCGTTCACGTTCGGGGACACGGCCGCTGCCGCCCTCGGGGTTCCGGTCGAGCGGGCGCGCCGGATCCTGCTCGTGCTCGTCGCGATCCTCACGGGCGCGCTCGTGTCGCAGTCCGGGTCGATCGGCTTCGTCGGGCTCGTGCTGCCGCACGCGGTGCGGCTCGTCGTCGGGACGCGCAACCGCCTGCTCCTGCCCCTGTCCGGGCTTCTGGGCGCGAGCTTCCTCGTGTGGGCGGACACCGCCGCCCGGACCGTCTTCGCTCCCCGCGAGATCCCGGTGGGCGTCATGACGGCCGCCGTCGGCGCGCCCGTGTTCGCGTTCCTGCTGTGGCGAGGGAGGGGGCGGGCATGACCGACGACGTCCTCGGGCCGGGCGGTGCCCTGCCCCCCGGCGGTCTGGCGGCCGAGCGTCTGCGCTGGGGCGCGGGCGGCCGGCTCCTCGTCGACGGGGTCGACGTGACCGCCCCGCCCGGCACCGTCACGGGCCTCCTCGGCCCGAACGGCTCCGGCAAGACGACGCTCCTGCGCCTCCTCGCCGGGGTGCGGCGCCCGGAGGGCGGCACGGTGCGACTCGACGGCACCGACCTGCATGCCACCTCGCCGCGCGCCCGCGCCCGGGCGGTCGCGCTCGTCGAGCAGGACGCCACGACCGACCTGCCGATCACCGTCCTCGACGCCGTCCTGCTGGGACGGATCCCGCATCGCTCGCTGCTCGCCGGGCCCCGCGCGTCGGACCGGGCCGCCGCCCTCGAGGCGCTCGACGCCGCCGGGGCCGCCGCGCTGCGCGACCGCGAGGTCACGACGCTGTCCGGCGGCGAGCGCCAGCGCGTGCACCTCGCGCGCGCCCTCGCCCAGCAGCCCCGGCTCCTGCTGCTCGACGAGCCGACCAACCACCTCGACGTGCGCGCGCAGCTCGAGACCATGACCGTGCTGCGCAAGCTCGCCGCCGACGGCGTCACCATCGTCACCGCCCTGCACGAGCTCACGATGGCGGCGCACTCGTGCGACCACGTCGTCCTCCTCGCGGGCGGGCGCGTCGTCGCCGCCGGGACCGTCGAGGACGTCCTCGTGCCCGACGTCCTCGAGCCCGTGTACGGGGTGCGGGTCGACGTCCTGCGCCATCCCCGCACGGGACGCCCCGTGCTCGCCTACACCGAAGCGTGACTCCCGACCCGACTGACCGTCCGACCCGCGAGAGCGAAGGCACCGTGACCCTCTCCATCCCCCGCACCGACGCCGCCCGGACCGACGACGCCCGGCCCCTGCGCGCGACCCTGCTCGCTGGCGGCGTCGGCGGCGCCCGGTTCACGCGCGGCCTGCGCGACCTCCTGCGGCGACGCGACGTGGCCGCCGAGCTGACCGTCGTCGTCAACACGGGCGACGACATGTGGCTCGACGGCCTGCGCGTCTGCCCCGACCTCGACACGGTCATGTACACGCTCTCGGGCGTCGTGCACGAGGAGCAGGGCTGGGGCCGGCGCGAGGAGACGGCCCGGGTCTCCGCCGAGCTGCACGCCTACGGGCTCGGCTGGCCGTGGTTCACGCTCGGCGACCTCGACATCGCGACCCACGTCGCGCGGACCGAGCTGCTGCGCCGCGGGCTGCCACTGTCCGAGGTGACGGCCCGGCTCGCGGGGCGCTGGGAGCCCGGGGCGCGACTGCTGCCGATGAGCGACCAGAGCGTCGAGACGCACGTGGAGCTGGAGAGCGAGTCCGGCGCGTCGGACACCGTGCACTTCGAGGAGTGGTGGGTCCGGCTGCGCGCCGGGGTGCCGGCGCGCCGGTTCGTGCAGGTCGGCGTCGAGGACGCCCTCCCCGCGCCGGGCGTGCTCGACGCGATCGCCGGCGCCGACGTCGTGCTGCTGCCGCCGTCGAACCCCGTGGTGTCGGTCGGGACGATCCTTGGGGTGCCGGGGATCCGCGACGCGCTGCGCGCCACGGCGGCGCCCGTCGTCGGGGTCGCGCCCATCGTCGGGGGCGCCCCGGTGCGCGGCATGGCTGACGCGTGCCTCACGACGATCGGCGTCGAGACGACGGCCCTCGCGGTCGGCGAGCACTACGGCGCCCGGTCCACGGGCGGCCTGCTCGACGGGTGGCTCGTCGACACGGCCGACGCGGGAGCGGTGCCCGCGCTCGGCGACGCGAGCATCGAGGCGCGCGCCCTGCCGCTGCTCATGGGCGACGCCGTCGGCGACGACGGGCTGACCGCGACCGAGGCGATCGCGGCCGCCGCGCTCGACCTCGCCGGGCTGGGGTCGCGGCTCGCCTGAGCCATCGTCCGAGACCCGGTCACACCGCCGGCCGCATGCCGCGCGAGAGGCCGGGATCTGCTCCCCGTCGACGCTCGGGGCCGCGGATTCCGGCTCCTCGGCGACCGCCGGCGTCGATGTTCGCCGGTTGCTCAGGAGACGCGCGCGGCGAGGAACGCCGACGTCCGCGGCCCGACGCCGAGCGCCGCCGCGTCATCGAGGTCGGCCGCGGTGTCGACGTCGCGGCGCAGGCTGGAGCGTGCACCGAGCGGCACGTGCCCGGCCTCGAGGTGCGCGGCCGCGGAACCCTGGCCGAACCGCGGCCGCAGGTGCTCCGGCGAACGTCCGGTGAGCAGCGTGGTGCCGGTCCCGTCGGCGTCGGGCACGAACGCGCGCTCGTGCCCGGAGGCGTCCGCGAGCGCCGCGTCGAGGTCGGCCGGCCGCAGGGCGGGCAGGTCGCCGAGCAGCACCGCGGTCGGCGCGTCCGGGGCCGCGTCGAGGCCGGCGCGCACCGCGGCACCCAGCCCCTGCCCGGGGTCGTCGACGTGGATGACGCGCGGGCCGTCGTCGGGAACGGCCGGGAGCAGCCGGCCCTCCCCCGTCACCACGACGACGCACGCGACCGACGGCGTCGCGAGCACCGCGTCGAGCGTGTCGAGCGCGAGGGCGTCGGCGAGCGTCCGCCGCGCGCCGGCGTCGACGTGGGTCGCGAGCCGCGACTTGGCGTCCGGCCCTCCCTTGACGGGCACGACGACGGTCCACCCGGGCGCGCGTGAGGTCATGCCCTCATTCTCGCGTCCCGCAGGAAGGGTAAGTGCCGGTCTCGCGGCGGCCCACGACCGCGACTCACTGATCTGGGGCCGCTCCGGCGACGAGAGCAAGTGCCTCCTCATAGCGTCCGCCGAAGTCGATCCGCGTGACGTCGTCCCGGTCGATCGACCGCGGCTTGCGGCGCCACTCCGCCTGGGTGTCGACCTCGAGCAGCCGCAGACCCTTGTCGTCGACGGAGACGAGGGAACCGATGTAGCAGATGTCGGGTCGGTCGAACTCCACGAACACCGACGTCGTCGGTGCCACCGCCGCCGCGGCCGTCGCAGCGCCCCGCAGATCGTCGAGCTCGACGTCAGCTGAGGGAGGCGGCCACTCGGAACGGGCTCGCAGGGCCTTGACCGTGAAGCAGTCGGGATCCGGCTCGAGGGTGACGGCCTGGATGTCCTTGAGCCGAAGCAGCGTCCAGCCGTCGAAGCTCACCCGGCTGTCGAGCTTGGCGAGAGCCACCCAGCGCTTGCCGATACCGACCACGAAACCCTCGAGGTAGTCCGCACCCCGGATCCAGCGGCGCGCGCCCACGACGAGGCGCTCGTCCCGTGCCCGCTCTAGCCGCACACGGATCGCCTTGTTGTCGATGGGTGGCTTCGACTTCTTGCTGGACATGCACCCATGATGCCGGTCGGCTGCGAACACCTCGGCGTTGGTCGACCGGGCGGGCACGATGAGTGCAGTCAGCGTCGAAAGGAAGAACAAGAGGCGAAGGATCGCGGAGACGTCGCACGCAGGCCAGGCGCGCCAGGCCTGACGCCCGTCTCCTGGTGCGGGCCCCCGGCTCGGGTCCAGGTCCTCGATCAGCTTTTCGGCCGCGGTCCGGCCACGAGCGCCGGCGCGCCCTCGTAACGTCCATCAAAAGTCGATCGGGTCACGTCGCCCGGATCGATCGAGCGCGCCATGCGACGCACTGCGCTCCTTGCGTGTCGACCTTCAGGAGACGCAGCCGGTCACTCTGGACACGACCCACCATGCCCCCGTCGACGCGACGCCTGCGTCGCGGTCTCGAGGCAGGCACTATTGACGCATGACCGCGCAACTCTGGCTCACCGGGGACGCCGACGCCGACGCGCTCCTGAGCACCGACCCGTTCGCCCTGCTCGTGGGCATGCTGCTGGACCAGCAGGTCCCGATGGAGACGGCGTTCGCGGGTCCGGCGAAGATCGCTGACCGGATGGGCGGGCTGAGCGTCCGCGCCGTCGCGGACGCGCCCCCGGACGACCTGGCGGCGCTGTTCGCGCAGCCGCCCGCGGTGCACCGCTTCCCGGGTTCGATGGCGCAGCGCGTCCAGGCGCTCGCGCGGATCGTCGTCGAGCAGTACGACGGTGACACGTCGCGCCTGTGGACCGCGGCCGACGACGCCGGGAACGACCCCGGCGCAAGGACCGTCCTGGCGCGGCTCGAGGCGCTCCCCGGTTTCGGGGCGCAGAAGGCCCGGATCTTCCTGGCACTCCTCGGCAAGCAGTATGGCGTGGAGCCCGACGGATGGCGCGAGCTCGCGGGACCCTACGGCGAACCCGGGTCGCGACGCTCGGTCGCGGACGTCGTCGACGAGGCCTCGCTCCAGGAGGTCCGGGCCACGAAGAAGGCCGTCAAGGCCGAGGCGGCCGCCAAGAGGAAGACCCGCTGATGCCGCTGCCGTCCTCGATCCCGCAGGGTGCGAAGCGCTGGTTCAACCCGCACGTCATGCCGCTCACGGAGCGGTTCCCGCCGTTCGGTGTCGTCGAGCACGTCGGACGGCGCAGCGGGCGCGCATTCCGCACGCCCGTGGTCGCGATGGCGCGACGGCGGCTCGACGGCGGGATCGACGTCGTGTTCGCGCTGCCGTACGGCCCCCGCGTCGACTGGGTCCGCAACGGCGAGGCAGCCGGTGGCCTGACCCTGGTCCGCAAGGGCGTGCGCTACCGGCTGGGCGATCTCCGGCTCGTCCACGGCCCCGAGGCCGTGGCCCTGCTCCCCTGGTTCCCGCGGACGTTCCTCGGCGCTCTCGGCACCGAGGACGTCCTGCTCGCGCGCCCCCGACGCGCGTCCTGAGCGACTCAGACGGCCGCGTCCCACCAGTCCAGGAGCCGGGTCCCGTAGAGCGTGAGCCACGGCGACGCCTCGCCGGGCGGGACGTCGACGTGGAACCAGACGCGTCCCGGGTACCGCTCCCGCTGGAGCCACGTGCCGTCGGGCTGCCGCGCGGAGCGGACCAGCTCGACCGCGTCAGCCATCCGCGGGTCCCGGCCGCGCCCGTCGAGCGCGTCGGCCCGGCGGAAGTGGTCGGCGGCGCGCAGCACGCTGTAGTGCCACCGGAACGGGTAGGCGTAGGCGTCGATGCCGTCCGTGATCGGCTCGCCCGTCGTCAGACGCCGGAACAGCCCTCGACGCAGGAGGTACTCCTCGCCGCCGTGCCGGGCGGACCGCGTGGCGTCCGTCCCGCGGCCGGCCTCCTCGAGCGCGAGCAGCCCGCCGAGCGCGTTGAGGGTCGAGCTCACGGACGAGCGCACGGAACCGTCGACCCAGGCGCAGTTCCACCCGCCCTCCGCGGTCGCGTGCCGGACGAACCAGTCGGCGATGCCCGCCACGTCGGCCCCGAGCCACACGCCGTTGGCGAGCGTGTACCCGTTGATGCAGCAGTCGACCTCGCCGCCCCAGTAGGGCAGGTCGTCGTACTCCCAGCGGCACCCGTCGGCGAGGAGCTCGACGGTGCCACGCTCCCGGAGCACCTCGGGGTCGAGCCCCCACTCCCGCAGGGCGTTGAGGCTCCACGTCGTCGCGGTCCACGGCTGGCCGGCGCCGGGGCGGGCCTCCGGACCGTGGAAGTCGAAGTCGGCGGGGAAGTACGCGCCCCCGGCCCATCGGCCGTCGTCGTCCTGGTGCGCGAGGAGGCGGGCGCCGAAGCCCTCGGTCGCGACCCGGGCGCGCGTCGCCTCCCAGACGGCCGCCGGCTCGTGGAGAAGGTCACGCTCGACCCGCCAGCGCAGCGCCGGGTCCTGGTCGAGCAGCCAGGAGGTCGTCGTGAGCGTGGTCATCGTCCCTCGCCTCCCAGCGACCGTCACGGACCGGTCAGAGCGCGCTCTCCACCTGCGACTCGGCGTCGTTGTAGCCCTGCTCGTACCCGCTGGTGAAGCCCTCCGAGCGGCCCGCCTCGACGCCCTCGTCGTACCCGGCGTCGTAGCCGTCGTCGTACGCCTCGGCGCTGCCGGTGCGGAACATGTCGTCCTCGGCGGGGCGGACGATCGCCCGGGCGCCCGGCCCGTCCTCCGCCGTGACCCAGGCGTCCGCGCCACGCACGACGGCGACCGGCACGCCGTCGCTCTTGCCGCGCACCAGCTCGGTCGCCGCAGCGAGCTCGTCGGCCACCGCGACGACCGTCGCCGTGAGGGGCCGTCCCTCGAGGTCCGCCGAGCCGCGGAGGTCGTCGAGCACGACGACGCCCGCGGCGCCGATCGCGATGTCCGTGACACCCTGCCGCCACGCGCGACCCGCGGTGTCCGCGACGACGACGCCGACGCTGCGGCCCGTCGCCTGCGCGAGGCCCGCGCGGATCCGCCGGGCGGACGCGTCGGGGTCCTCGGGGAGCAGCAGCACGGTGCCCGGGGGGACGTTGCTCGCGTCGACGCCGGCCGCGGCCATCACGAGGCCCAGCCTGTTCTCGACGATCCGCGTCACGCCGCCCGCGTGCTCGCGCGTGGCGACGACCCGGACGGTCTCGTCGGTGATGGCCTGCTCGCGGTCGTCGGCGCGCACCAGGCGCCCTTCGGCCTTGGAGACGATCTTGCTCGCGACGACGACGACGTCACCGTCCTCCAGCCCGGCGGCGGGGTCTCCCCCACCGTCCGCCGCGGTGAGCGCCGCCACCACGAGGCGCGCGACGTCGTCGCCGGCCCCGACCTCGCCGATGCCCTCCACCGGGCGCACCCACAGACCGCTCGTCGCCATGCCCCTCATCTCTCCGTGCGTCGCAGGGGCAGGCCGTCACCGTGCCCCGCGTCCATTGTGCCGACGTTGTCCAGCGCTGGGCGGGTTCGCGACCGCGGGGCCCGCACCCGGTCAGCGGGTGGGCGCCGCGCCGAGCCCGGGGACGACGCCGTCCCGCGGCCGCAGCGCGGGAGGCGCGGGCCACGGCAGGACGTGTCGTTCGACCGGCGTGTCGATCGCGCCGAAGTCGTCGGTCTGCACGACGACGCGCTCGGGGGTCACCTCGACGAGGCGCACCCGCACGGGCTCGTCGTCGTCGTGGTCGAGCAGCCACACGCCGCTCAGCCAGCCCAGGCCGGTGTCCTCGAGCGCCTCCTCGGCGTCGGGCCAGTCGACGGCGCGCGTGAGGTCGTGCCCGAGGAGGGACACGGCGACCCAGCGGTCGCCCTCGGGCCGGAGCCAGCCGACGACCTCACGGTCGCCGGCACGCCGGTGAGACACCCAGTCGGACGGCAGCATGCGGCGAGGCTACCGACCTTCCGGCCGCGCGCCCACCGGAATCAGCGGCTGAGCTTCGGCAGGACCTCGCGCCCGAAGACCTCGATCCACTCGCGCTGGTTGCGCCCGACGTTGTGGAGGTAGACGCGGTCGAAGCCCAGGTCGACGTACTTCTGGATCGCGGCGCGGTGCACGTCGGGGTCGGACGAGATGACCATGCGGCCCTCGAAGTCCTCGGGGCGCACGAGCTTCGCCATCTGCTCGAACTCGAAGGGAGAGCGGATGTCGGCCTTGGGGAACTTCATGCCGCCGTTGGGCCACTCGTGCATCGCGTTGGCGAGCGCCTCCTCGTCGGTCGGCGCCCACGACAGGTGGATCTGGAGCGCACGAGGCATGCGCTCGGGGTCGCGCCCGGACTCGCGCACGCCCTCGTCGAACTTCCCGAACAGCATGGAGATCTTCTCGAGCGGGGCACCCACGGTGATGAGGCCGTCCGCGACCTTGCCCGCACGCTTCGCGGTCACCGGGCCGCCGGTGGCCACGAGGACCTCGGGGGCCTCCTCCGGCATGGTCCATAGGCGCGTCGACTCGAGCTTGTAGAACTGGCCCGCGTGCTTGGTGTCCTTGCCGGCGAGCGAGGACGTGAAGAGCTTCTTGATGATGTCGATGGCCTCGAACATGCGGTTGATGCGCTCGGGCGCCTCGGGCCAGTACTGGGCGGTGATGTGCTCGTTGAGCGCCTCGCCCGAGCCCAGGCCGAGCCAGTGCCGCCCGGGGTACATCGCGGCGAGCGTCGCCGACGCCTGCGCCACCATCGCCGGGTGCCACCGGAACGTCGGCGCGGTCACGCCGGGCCCCATGTCGCCCGTCGTCCGCTCGCCGAGCGCCGTCAGGACGTTCCACACGAAGGGCGACTCGCCCTGCGCGGGAACCCACGGCTGGAAGTGGTCGGCCGCCATGACGCCCGAGAAGCCGTGCTGCTCCGCGTAGGCGGACAGCTCGACGGCCTCCATGGGGTGGAACTGCTCGAGCTCTGCCACGTATCCGATCGTCAGACCCATGGTGCCGAGCCTACGTCCGCGCGAGCCCCGTTCACGCGCGCACGCAGGCGCAGCGCGAACTCGTCCAGCAGCGCCAGCAGCTCGCGCGGCCGCTCGACGACGAACGGCCGGTCGAGCGCGGCCAGCACGCCGGGGAGCCAGTCGAGGCGGTCGGCCCCGAGCTCGACCCGGAGCCACCCGTCACCGCTCCCCGGCGCGTCGGCACGGACCCGCGCGACCGACGCCGGCAGGAACCGGCGGACCTCCGGCTCCGTGGCCCGGACCCGCACCCGGACCTCGTACCGGTAGCCCGCGCCCTGCAGCTCCTCGAGCCGTGCGACGGCGTCGTACCCGGAAGGCGGGCGGAAGCGCCCCGCGAGCGTTCGCGCCCGCTCGACCCGGTCGAGGCGGAACGTCCGCTCGGCCCCGCGGTCGAGCGCGAGCCCGGTGAGGTACCACCGTCCGGCGCGCCGCACGAGGCCGTACGGGTGGACGACGCGCGGCGCCGGGCCGGCCGGCTCGCCGCGGCGCCGGTGCACGATCTCCAGGGGGCGGTGTTCACGGACCGCGTCCGCGACGGTCAGCAGGACCGTGGCCGCCACCGGCTCGTCGGCGTCGTCGGGCACGACGGCCGCCGCGAGCACCGACGCGAGCCGGTCGGCGGACGGGGCCGGGAGCACGCGCTGGATCTTGGCCGCTGCCGTGGCCGCCGGCACGTCCGACTCGTCGCGGCCCCCCGCCACGGCGAGCGCGACGACCACCGCGAGCCCCTCGTCGTCGGTGAGCATGAGCGGCGGGAGCCGGTAGCCCGGCCCGAGCCGGTACCCGCCGTAGCGGCCGCGGACGGACTCGACGGGGACCCCCGCGTCGAGCAGGCGGACGACGTCACGGCGCACCGTGCGCTCGTCGACGCCGAGCCGCTGCGCGAGCTCGCGCCGCCCCCGCAGGCCGCCCGACTCCAGGAGGTCGAGAAGCGCGAGCATCCGTACGCCCGTCCCGGTCCCCGTTCCCGTTCCCGTCATGACCTCCTCCGCCCAAGTGGACCGTTCTTGTCCCCTATCTTTCCTAGCGTGGAGGCGAAGCGCACGGGACCCTCGTGCGCCCGACCACCGGAGGCCACCCGTGAACCTGTCCGCCACCCGCATCGTCACCGACGACGTCGACCGCCTGGTCGCCTTCTACGAGACCGTGACGGGGACCGCACCCACCCGCCTGCACGAGCTGTTCGCGGAGCTCCGCACCCCCACCGGGACCCTCGCGATCGCCAGCTCGCGGACGGTTCCTGCGATGGGTCCCGGGGTCGCCGAGGCCCGAGCGAACCGGTCGGTCCTGCTCGACTTCCTCGTCGACGACGTGGACGCCGCGTACGCCCGGCTGCGCCCCGTCCTCACGGACGTCGTGCGCGAGCCCGCGGACATGCCGTGGGGCAACCGCTCGTTGCTGCTCCGCGACCCCGACGGCAACCTCGTCAACGTCTTCACCCCGTCGACCGACGCCGCCCGGAGCCGGTCCGTCCCGGCGTCCTGAGCGCGTCGCCCCGCCCGACGCGCGGCGGCGGGCGGGGCGACGGATCGGGGCCCGGGACGTCGTCGAGGGGGGTGCCCGGATCTGAAAGAATGCAGGACATGACAGACCTCGACCCGACGTCCCCCCGTCCCGACGCCCCCGCACCGACCGTGGCCGCCACGGTAGGCGAGGGCGCCGTCGTAGACGCGGTGGTGCGGGGCGTACCGGACCGGGTCAGCGTCGACGGCCTCGAGGACAAGCTCGGTGGCCGCTGGCGCGAGGAGGGCACCTACGACTTCGACCGGTCCGCGACACGCGACCAGGTCTTCTCGATCGACACCCCGCCGCCGACGGTCTCGGGCTCGCTGCACGTGGGCCACGTCTTCAGCTACACGCACACCGACCTCGTGGCGCGCTACCAGCGCATGCAGGGCCGCGAGGTCTTCTACCCGATGGGCTGGGACGACAACGGCCTGCCCACCGAGCGCCGCGTGCAGAACTACTACGGCGTGCGCTGCGACCCGTCGCTGCCCTACGTCGAGGGCTACGAGCCGCCGCAGCAGGGCGACGCGTCGACCGGCAAGGGCCGCGCCGCGGACCAGCAGCCCGTCTCGCGCCGCAACTTCGTCGAGCTGTGCGAGCGCCTGACGTCCGAGGACGAGAAGCAGTTCGAGGCGCTGTGGCGCCACCTCGGGCTCTCGGTGGACTGGGCGCAGCACTACCAGACCGTCGGCCGCTCCTCGCAGCGCGTCGCCCAGACGGCGTTCCTGCGCAACCTCGCCCGCGGGGAGGCGTACCAGGCCCAGGCCCCCGGCCTGTGGGACGTGACGTTCCAGACGGCGGTCGCGCAGGCCGAGCTCGAGGCGCGCGACTACCCGGGCTTCTTCCACAAGATCACCTTCCACGCCCCGGATGGCGCGACGGTCGAGATCGAGACGACGCGCCCCGAGCTGCTGCCGGCGTGCGTGGCCCTCATCGCCCACCCGGACGACGAGCGGTACCAGCACCTGTTCGGCACCACCGTGCGGACCCCGCTGTTCGACGTCGAGGTCCCCGTGCTCGCGCACCCGGCCGCGGAGCCCGACAAGGGCGCGGGCATCGCCATGTGCTGCACCTTCGGCGACCTCACCGACGTGCAGTGGTGGCGCGAGCTCCAGCTCCCCACGCGCTCGATCGTGCGCCGCGACGGCCGCGTCGTCGAGGACACGCCGGACTGGGTCACGGCCGAGGCCGGCCGAGCCCTGTACGCGGAGCTCGCCGGCAAGACGACCTTCTCCGCACGCACGGCCGTCGTGGACGCGCTGCGGGCGAGCGGCGACCTCGTGGGCGAGCCGGTCGCCACGCAGCGCAAGGCCAACTTCTACGAGAAGGGCGACAAGCCCCTCGAGATCGTCACGAGCCGCCAGTGGTACATCCGCAACGGCGGGCGCGAGTGGCTCTCCCCCGAGGGCGAGCCCGTGCGTGACCTGCGCGCGGAGCTCCTGGCGCGCGGCGACGAGCTCGGCTTCCACCCCGACTTCATGCGGGTGCGCTACGAGAACTGGGTCAAGGGCCTCAACGGTGACTGGCTGATCTCGCGCCAGCGCTTCTTCGGCGTGCCGATCCCCGTCTGGTACCCCGTGGGCGACGACGGCGAGCCCCGCTGGGACGCCCCGATCGTCCCGAGCGAGGCGCAGCTCCCCGTCGACCCGTCGGCCGACGTGCCCGACGGGTACACCGAGGACCAGCGCGGTGCGGCCGGCGGCTTCGTGGGCGACCCGGACATCATGGACACCTGGGCCACGAGCTCGCTGACGCCGCAGATCGCGGGCGGCTGGCTCGAGGACCCCGAGCTCTTCGAGCGCGTGTTCCCGATGGACCTGCGTCCGCAGGGCCAGGACATCATCCGCACGTGGCTCTTCTCGACCGTGGTCCGCTCGCACCTCGAGTTCGGCACGCTGCCGTGGAAGAACGCCGCCATCAGCGGCTGGATCCTCGACCCCGACCGCAAGAAGATGTCGAAGTCCAAGGGCAACGTCGTCACGCCCATGAGCCTGCTCGAGGAGCACGGCTCCGACGCGGTGCGGTACTGGGCGGCGTCCGCGCGGCTCGGCACCGACGCGGCGTTCGAGGTCGGCCAGATGAAGATCGGCCGCCGCCTCGCCATCAAGATCCTCAACGCGAGCAAGTTCGCGCTGTCGTTCGGGGCCGCCCAGGGCGAGGACGGCGCAGAGGCGACGCACACCGTGTCGCTCGACCCGGCGCTCGTCACCGTCGAGCTCGACCGCGCGATGCTGACCGGGCTCGCGGCCGTCGTCGAGCAGGCCACCGAGGCGTTCGAGGCGTATGACCACACGCGCGCTCTCGAGATCACCGAGACGTTCTTCTGGACGTTCTGCGACGACTACCTCGAGCTCGTCAAGGACCGCGCGTACGGCGCCGGCGCGACGACCGCCGACGCGACCGCCGAGACCGCCTCCGCGCGTGCCGCGCTCGCGATCGCCCTCGACACGCTCCTGCGCCTCTTCGCGCCGTTCGTGCCGTTCGCGACCGAAGAGGTCTGGTCGTGGTGGCGGGCGGGCTCCATCCACCGCGCGTCGTGGCCGGCGGCCGCGCCGCTGCGCGAGGCCGCCGCCGACGCCGACCCGCGCGTACTCACCGCCGCGGGCCACGCCCTCGCCGCGCTGCGCAAGGTCAAGTCCGAGGCCAAGGTCTCGATGCGGGTGCCGATCCTCGCGGCCACCGTCGCCGTGCCCGCTGAGCTCCAGCCGGGCGTGCGTTCCGCCGTCGACGACGTCCGCGGCGCCGGGCGTGTCACCGGCCCGCTCGAGCTCGTCGAGCCCGCCGAGGGCCAGGGCGACCCGGCCGTGCAGGGTGGCATCGTCGTGGTGAGCTCGGAGCTGGGAGAGCCGGAGCCCAAGAAGCCGCGCGCCTGAGCTGTCGGAGCCCCCGCGTCGGCCGTCGGC
>NZ_JBHUWD010000019.1:0-81773 GCF_042670205.1 Luteimicrobium sp. NPDC057192
GTTCTTGCGCGACACGCCTGGCGTGTCGCGCAAGAACTCCGCACTCACGGTTGGAGGGGCAGAGGTGGGGGTGGGGTCAGCGCACGTGCACCGTCCGGTGGACGGTCAGGTCGCGCGACGACGCCCCCACCGACACGGTCCGGTCACCCTGCGCGACGGTCCAGGCGTCGCGAGCGGTCGACCAGTACGACAGCTCCCGTTCGCCGACGGTCAGCGTCACCCACCGCGACCGGTGCGCCGGCACGGTCACCCGGTCGAAGGCCGCGAGCGCCTGCTTCGCGAACTGCGCGCCGGACGGCTGGTGGGCCGGGGCGCCCAGGTAGACCTGGGGCACGGCGTCACCGGAGGTGTGGCCCGTGTTCGTGACCTTGACGCGGACCCGGAGCGACCCGTCGTGCTGCTGACGGACGGTCAGGTCGGAGTACCGGAACGACGTGTACGACAGGCCGTACCCGAACGGGTACAGCGGCGTCAGGTTCTGCTCGTCGTACCAGCGGTACCCGACGAAGATGCCCTCGCTGTAGTCGGTCTCGCAGTTCGGCACGGTGCCGAAGCTGCCGGGGTCCGTGCAGGGCGTGGTCGTGCCGGGGTCGACGCCCTTGCTGGCGCGCTCGGGGTGCGCGGGGTCGTTCGCGACGCCCTGGGACAGCGCCGTCGGCCACGTGTACGGCAGGTGGCCGCCCGGGTTCGCCTTGCCGGTGAGCAGGTCGGCGAACGCCCACCCGCCCTCGTCGCCGGGGAACCAGCCCTCGAGCACGGCCTTGACGTCCCCGAGCCACGGCATCGCGACGGGGTTGTTGTTCTGTAGGACCACGATCGTGTTCGGGTTGGCCGCGGCGACCGCGCTGATGAGCGCGTCCTGCCCCTCGGGCAGCGGCGTGGAGAGGTTGCCGCTGTTCGTCGCGTAGGCGAAGACGACGGCGGTCGCGGCCTTCTTCGCGGCGGCGACGGCGGCCGCGGTGTTGGCCACCTGCTGCGACGGCGTCACCCAGTACAGGTGCACCTGGACCGGCGACCCCGAGATGTCGGCGATCTGGTCGACCTTGATGGTGTGGGCGCCGGCGCTCAGGTCGAGCTGGACGCGCTTGTTGTTGAGCCCGTCGGTGCTGGGCAGGACGCCCGTGTCACCGGCCTTGACCGTGCCGTAGCGCGGCGCGGCGGACAGGAACCCGTCACCGGTGATCACGGTCTTCCCGTCGACCTCCACGGTGCCCGACGTCCCGAGCTCGCCGAAGTTGAGCCAGTAGCTCCCGGACTCCGGCGCGGTCAGGGTCCCCGTCCAGGTGTGGTTCGAGCCCGCGGGCAAGGCGTCGTGCTTCGCCGTCGTGAACTCGAGCGTGGCGTCGACCTGGGTGGCCGACGAGCCCGCCGTCGTGCGCAGGAGGCCCGGCTTGCCGTCGTGGCTCAGCGCTGACGCCGGCACGACGGTCCCGGTGAGGTCGTCGCCGACGGCGTAGCTGATCCTCGCGTTCGGTGCCGCCTTCTTCAGCGTGGTCGCGGTGCCGACCCAGCGGTCGGCGCGGCCCGTCGAGCTCTCCCCGCCGCCGCCCGTGGCGATCGTCTGGCCGGCCCCGGGGCCGATGAGCGCGAGGTTCGCGAGGTCGCCGCGGCCGAGCGGCAGCGCGCCGTGGTCGTTCTTGAGCAGGACGGCGGCGTCGGTCGCGGTCCTGCGCACGACGGCGGCGTCCTGGGTCACGTTCTCGGGCGTGACCGTGTGCTTGCTCGCTCCCTCGAGCAGCCCGAACTTCTCGTACTGGCCGAGGATGCGGGACACCGCGTCGTCGACCTGGGCCTGCGTGACGGTCCCGGCCGCGAGGGCCGCCTTGACCTTGTCGGGCGCGAAGTACTGCGGGATCACACCACCCAGCCCGACGCCCGGCATCTCGAGGTCGAGGCCCTTGGCGAGGAAGTCGGTCGCGTGGTTGGCGCCCCAGTCGGACGTCACGAAGCCCTGGAAGCCGAGGTCCTTCTTGAGGATCTGGTTGAGCGTCGTGTCGTTGCCGCACGCGTCCTCGCCGTTCACGGCGTTGTACGAGCACATGATCGAGGAGACCCCGGCGTCGACCGCGTCCTCGAACGGCTTCACGTAGATCTCGCGGAGCGTCTGCTCGTCCACGACGACGTTGCCGCTCGCCCCGTCGTACGCGACGTAGTGCTTCGCCTGCGCCATGACGCCCTGGCTCTGGATGCCCTCGATCACCTGGGCGCCCATCGCGCCGGTGAGCAGCGGGTCCTCGCCGAACGTGTTCCACGTGCGGCCGCCCGCGGGGTCGCGGTCGATGTTGATGAACGGCTCGAGCATGACGTCCTGGCCGAGCGCCTTCGCGTCCTTGCCGATGACGACGCCGTTCGACCGGGCCGCGGACTCGTCCCACGTGGCCGCGACGCCCATGGTCGAGGTCATGCCGGTGGAGACGTCCTTCGTGGCGACCCCGGGAGGGCCGTCGGCGAGCCGGATCGAGGGGATGCCGAGCCGCGGGATGCCGGGCAGGTAGCCCGCGGCGAAGGTCTTGCCGGCCGGGTCGGTGCCCTCGTCGGCGCCGGTGATGAGCGTGAGCTTCTCGTCGAGCGTCATCTGCGCGAGGAGGCGCTGGACCGTCGAGGCCTTGCCGGGCGATCCGTGGCCGTGCCGGCCGGGGACGTTCGAGCCGTGGCCGTTGCCGGCGTGCTGGCCGGAAGCGCCGTGCGCGGCGGCTGCCGTGCCGGACGCGACCAGGCCGGTCAGGCCGAGCGCGGCCGCCGCGACGCAGGCCGCGACCTGCCGTGCGCGGGGTCGGTGGAACATCGTGTCGTTCATCTGCACCACTCCATCGGGGCGACGTGCCCCGGCGCCACTCGTGGGTCGGGAGTCGTTCAAACGACTCCGAGGCGGCACCAAGGCGGGACCCTGTGACGGTAGAAATCCACGCCGCGAAGGGTCAAGCATCTGTGCCGTTGCAGTCTGATCACTTTCGAACGAGTAAGCGAATAAGAACGAACGCCTCTGACTACGCTGGCGTCATGCCTGACCGCACGCGCGCCACGAACGAACGCATCGTCGCCGAGCTCGAGCACGCCGCCCCGCTCACCCGCCGCGAGCTCGCGACCCGCCTCGCGCTGCCCGTCACGACCGTCACCAGCGCCGTCGAGCGGCTGCTCCTCGACGGGACGCTGCGCGAGCACACCGACGAGCCCGGCCGCACGCCGGGCCGCGGGCGCCCGCCCCGCCACCTGGCCCTCGCGGCCCGGCAGCTCGTCGCCGTGGTCGTCGTCGGGCACCGGACGCTCGAGGCCGCGGTCGTGACGCTCGACGGCGTCATCGAGACGCGCGCCGTGCGGCCGTTCGACCCGCGCGCCGCCGACGACGTCGTCGGACCGGGCGTCGCCCTGCTGCGCCAGGCGCTCGACGGGTCCGGGCTCGACCCCGAGGAGATCGGCGGCGCCGTTCTCGCGCTCCCCCGCCCCTACCGCGCGGGCGCCGGATCGCCGTGGCCTGCGCGGTCGACGATCCGTGACCCGGCGGCGCCGCCCCCCGCGTGGCTCGCGACCGACCCGGCACCCGCGCTCGCCGACGCGCTCGGCGTCCCCGCGGTCGCCGAGAACGACGCCAACCTCGCCGCCCTCGGCGAGGTCGCGAGGGGCGCCGCGACCGGGCTCGACGACGTCGTCTACGTCGACCTCGTCCCCGGCTTCGGGGCGGGCGTGGTCGCCGGCGGCGCGCTGGTGCACGGCAGGCTCGGGTTCGCGGGCGAGCTCGGGCACGTCCAGGTCGACGAGCACGGCCCCCTCTGCGTGTGCGGGAACCGCGGCTGCCTCATCCGCGTCGCGACCGTCCAGCACGTCATCGAGCAGCTCCGCCCGACGTACCCGGCCTCGCTCACGTTCGAGGACGTCGTCGGGCTGGCGGAGGCCGAGGACCCCGACGTGCACCGCGTGCTCGCCGACCTGGGCCGGACCCTCGCGCCCATCCTCGCGACCGTGTGCCTCGTGCTCGACCCGCAGGCGATCGTCGTCGACGGGGCGCTGGGCGCGGGGAGCCGGGCCGTCGTCGCGGGCATCCGGGAACGGATCGAACGGGCGCTGCCGCGGCGCGTGTTCGAGGAGCTCCGGCTCGTGCCGGGGACGCTGGCCGACCAGGCCGAGCTCGTCGGCGCCGCGGCCCTCGCATCGAGCACCCGCCTGCTGCGCGCACCCCGGCGGGGCGGGGCCGACGAGTCTGCGGCCGTCGCGGGGTCGGTACCGGCATGACGAACGAACCACGGGTCGCCGAGCGGCCCCCCACCCCCTACGTCGGCGTCACGCGAACGGTCACCATGGCCACGATCGCGGAGATCGCCGACCAGATCCCGCGCGTGATCGAGAGCGCCGTCGCGCTCGGCCTCGAGCCCGCAGGCGCACCCTTCCTCCGCTACGACGTCATCGACATGGCGAGGGAGCTCGTGGTCGAGGCTGGCATCCCCCTCGCCCACCCCGCCCCGCCCGGCACTCCGCTCGGCGACCTCGAGGCCGGGGCGCTGCCCGGTGGCCGGTACGCGACGGTCGTGCACGTCGGGCACCCCGCGACCCTCGCCGACGCCACGGCCGCGCTGCTGCGCTGGGCCGCCGACGGCGGACTGGCGTTCGACGTGCTCACGGACGAGCGGGGCGACGTCTGGGGCTGCCGGCTCGAGAGCTACCTCACCGACCCGCGCGACGAGCCCGACATGAGCCGCTGGGAGACCGAGCTCGCGTTCCGGCTCGCAGGCGACCCGGCCTGAGCGCAGGCTGGTCGCATGACCGATGCCCAGCCCTCCGTCGAGATCCGCACCGTCGCCTACACCGTGTCCGCCGACTACCTGGCGAGCGTCGGCGGGGACTTCGACGCACGCGGCGTCGACGACGCCGTCCTCGACCGCCTCAACGCCGACCTCCCCGAGGGCGTCGTGGTGCACCGCGACGGGCGCGTGTTCGCCACGCCCGAGCTGGCCGCGACAGCGCGCGAGATCGACTTCGACCAGCTCCTCGCCGACATGGACCTCGACCAGATCCTCTCCGAGCACGGCCGCTGACCGCGAGGTAGACCGGCGGCCCGTCTACTTCGCGAGGTAGACCGGCGGCCCGTCTACTTCGGCGGGCGGGCAGGATGCGGAGGACGTGCGCCCGTGACACGGTCGAGGCATGTGGTTCCTCTCGTGGATCGTCATCGGCCTCATCATGGGCGCCATCGCGCGCGCCATCCTCCCCGGCCGCGCCAGCGGCGGATGGTTCATCACCCTCGTCGTGGGGGTGGTCGGCGCGATCGTCGGCGGGTTCATCGGGCGCGCGTTCGGCGCAGACCCGAACCAGCACTTCTGGTCGTTCTCGACCTGGTTCTGGGCCTTCGTGGGCTCGCTGATCGTCCTGTTCGTCTGGGGCCTGATCGCCGGCAGGCGCCGCACCTGAGCCGCCCTCAGACGAGCCCTGCCTCGTAGGCCGCGATCACGAGCTGCACGCGACCCCGGCAGCCGAGCTTGCGGAGCACCTCGGAGACGTGCGACTTCACCGTCTCCTCCCCGATCACGAGCTCACCCGCGATCTCCGCGTTCGACAGCCCCCGCGCGAGCCCCGACCGCGCGCCCTCCGCGCCACGAGATACCGAGAAACGGCCGAGATACCGATGCAGACTCGGTATCTCGGCCGTTTCTCGGTATCTCGCGGCCCGGGCGGGTGTCAGCTCGCCGACGACGCCGCGAGGGTCGGGAGCAGCTCGTCGAGGCGCTCGTACCCCTCGGTGAGCCCGCCCTCCATGCCGCTCGCGACCATCCCGTCGCGGTCCTCGACGCTCTGGTAGACGGCGTGCGTGGTGACGCGGGTGCGGCCACCGTCGAGCGGTTCGAAGCGGGCGGACTCGAGCGAGACGTGCCCCGGGTAGCCGTCGAACTCGAAGGTCTGGACGACGAGGTCGGGGGCGATGCTGTGGAACGTCCCGTGGAACCCGAACGCGCCACCCTGCGGGTCGCGATGGGTGTAGGCGTACGAGCCACCGGTGCGGGCGTCGAAGTGGTCGACGTCCATCTCGTAGGCGCGCGGGCCGAGCCACTTCCCGACGAGGTCCCGGTCGGTGTAGGCCCGGAAGACGAGCTCCGGCGGTGCGTCGAAGTCGCGGACGATGTCGATGAACGGAACGCCGGGCTCGGCGGTGACCGTGGTGGGGTTCGTCATGGTTCCTCCTGCGTGAGCGACGCCAGGACGGCGTCGAGGCGGCGGTGGCTGCGCTCGGTGGCGAGCCGGAGCCCGTCGATCCACGACGTGAGCTCCTCGAGGGCCGCGGGGTCGAGGTGGCACGGTCGGCGCTGGCCGTCGCGCGTGCGGGTGATGAGCCCGGCGTGCTCGAGGACCTGGACGTGCCGTGACACGGCCTGCTTGGTGATCGGGAAGAGCTCGGTGAGCTCGTTCACGGTCGCGGGGCCGCGCGAGAGGCGGGCGACGATCGTGCGACGCACCGGGTCGGCGAGGGCCGTGAAGGCCTGGTCGAGCCGGGCATCGCGGGGGTCGTCGTCGGTCATCGCATCCTTCTTAGTCAACCTGGTTGTTGATCAACCTATACGTTGACCATAGGCCCCGGCTAGGCCGCCGTCAACCCCGCCGGGCGCGGGCGGTCGCAGGTCAGGAGAGGGCGGGGGGTTTCACCCGCGCCCGCCGATGCCGGTCAGCTCGGCCCGCGCCACACTCGGCAGTGCCGGGGGGCACGTCGCGTCGAGATCCGATCGAGAGATCGTGCGAGCCTCCGCGGCCCGTCCGGACGGAACCCGCGCCCGACCGCGCGACGCACTGCGCCGCGCCACACCTGGGTCCCCGGGCCGACCCTTCCGAAGGGGATCGCCCCGACCGTACCCGCCCACGATCGACTCTCCAGGAGTTCCTCATGAGAAGGCACCTCACCGCCGGTCTCGCCGCCGTCTGTCTGGCGGTCGGCGCGGCATTCGCGATCGCACCGACCGCCTCAGCCGGGCCCCTCGACGCGACCTGCACCGGCACCGTCGCCGTGGACTACAGCCCTGGCCTCACGCTCACGGCCCAGACGGTCACCGCGTCCGCAACGAGCACGTACCCCTCGTGCCTGACCAGCCAGACCGGCGTCACCTCCGCGTCCGCATCGGGCTCGGTGACGGACACCCTCGACTGCAACTCGCTGCTCACGACGACGACCGGGGTCAAGACCTACCACTGGAACGACGGCACGACGAGTCGCTTCGAGTACACGCGGACCGGCACCCGCGTCCTGTCCCAGACGGTCGTCACCTTCACCGGCACGATCACGTCCGGCAAGTTCTCGGGCGACACCGCCGTCGAGACGAACATCGCGGCGAACCTCGGGTTGCTCGACTGTCTGGCACCCGGCGGCGTCACGCACGTCGACTTCACCGCGCTGGTCGAGCTGACCTGACGCTTGGCGAGCGGGCGCCGGCCGAGGGCCGTGCGGCCGCCACGGCGAGCACGGTCCCGCCCAGCGCATACAGGACCGCGGCCCGTCCGGATGACCGGACGGGCCGCGGTCTCGTGGTCAGCGTCATGAGGGCAGCGGGAGGGGTACCGCGTCACTCGCGACGGCGCGTCCACAGGGCCGCGAAGAACACCACGAGACCCAGCGCCAGCACACCCGCGGCGAACAGCCCCAGGTGCCACAAGTCTGCACCCGTGAGCGCGAGGCCACCCGTGCCGCTCGTGGCCGTCGGCGACGGCGGCGCCGCCCCGAACGTGTTGGTCACGGTGATCGCGACGCTCGAGCCGACGGGGACGGTGACCGTGCCCGGGTCGATCGTCGTGGCGTCGGAGCCGCCGTCCTTCGTCTCGGTCAGGGTGCACTCCGCGTTCGCGGGAAGCCCGGCGTAGGTCGCGTCCTTCGCGACCGAGACCGCGCGCGTCGCTCCGCCCGGGATCGTCACCGCGGTCGCCGTCCCGTCGACGTCCTGCGTGCAGGCCAGCGACACCGTGAACGTGTCGGACCGGTGCTCGGCCGCGCCGTCCCCGTCGAGCGCCTTGTGGACGACGATCGACCCGACGTCGAACGTGTTCGTCACGGTCACCGCGGCGGCCGCCGGCGAGGCGTCCGGCCCGGGCACGGTCACGCCGTCCTCCGGGGAGATCGCCGACGACGTCGCCCCGCCGGTCCGCGGCTCGGTCACGTCGCAGTGGGCACCGGTGGGCAGGTCGTCCACCGTCCAGGTGAGCGCACCCGGCTTCAGCTCGTGCGTCGCGTCGTAGACCGGGTCCGGGTCCGTGCCGTCGAGCGTGCAGACGAGCCGCACCTGGAACGGGCCGCTCCCCCACGCGTCCGCGCCGTCACCGTCGAGCTGCTTGGTGACGGTCACCGCGCCGACCGTGTAGTGGTTCGTCACGGCCACCGCGTTGACCTCGGCGCCGCCGTCGCGGAGCACGAAGCTGCCCGACGACGTCCCCGTGGTCGCGTCGCGCGCGTCACCGTCCTGCGTGATGACGACGGTCGTGGACGGCGCTCCCTGCGTGTCGGTCTCCTCGACGTGGCAGACCGAGTTCACCGGGACCCCGGTGACCGTGTGCGTCGCGCCGTCCTTCAGCGTGAACGTCCGGTCGGCGTCCGCGAGCTGCTCGGACCCGTTGAACTCGCACGAGGCGCTGAACGCGTACGTGCCCGTGTAGTCGACCGGGTCGCCGGACGCGTCCTTCGCGCCGCCGTCGTCCACCGTCTTGGAGACCGTGAAGCCCGTCGCGCCGAACGTGTTGGTGATGGTCACCGTGTTCGCGTCCGGGTCGTCGTCGGGCAGGACGACGGTCGCGTCGCCGTCCGGGGTGACGTTGCTGCCGGTGATCGTCGTCGACGTGGCACCGCCGTCGTCGACCTCCGTCACCGAGCACTCGGTGCCGATCGGCTCGGGGATCGTCGTGAACGGCTGGTCCGGCCCGATCTCCTCCTGCACGGGGCCCGGGTTGTCGCCGGCGTCCTCGACGGGCAGCGGCACCGGTCCGGCGGCCGTCGGGTAGAAGCACTGGATCGTCACCGGGAACGTGGCCGGTGCCGCGTCCGCCGCGTCGCCGTCGACGACCTTCTCGATCGTGAGCGGCTCGGTCCGGAACCCGTTGAGGCCGAAGACGGAGGCCGTGCCCCCTTCGCCGACCGTCACCGTGCGCGAGGTGACGAGGTGCAGCGGCGGCGCGCCGCCGTCGGGGAACAGCTCGGTGATCTGGCAGGTGGCGCCGGTGGGCAGGCCGGTCCAGCGGCCCACGGGGTCGGTCGCCGGCGTGACCTGGATCGGGTTGTCTCCCGGGATCTCGACCGGGACCGGGACGCCGTCGACGATCCGCGTGCACTGGATCGAGAACGTGTACGCGCGGGCCGCGGCCTCGTCGTACTGGGTGTCCCCGGGCTGGCCGAGGCCGGCGATGATCTTGCGGACCGACACGGCACCCTCGGTGAAGGTGTTGGTGACCGTCACGACCGCCGGGTTCTCGGCGTCGTCGCCCACGGTGACCGTGGGGTTGTCGATCGACGTGCCGTTGGCACCGCCGGTCCGCGGCTCGGTCACGGTGCAGCTCGCGCCGGTGGGCAGGTCGCCGACGGTCCACGTCTCGCCCGGGGTGAGCGTGTGGTCGGCGTCGTAGACCGGGTCCGGGTCGGTGCCGTCGAGCGTGCAGGTCAGGTGGACGGTGAACGGCCCCTGGCCCCAGTCGGCGGCGCCGTCGCCGTCCACGGCCTTGGTCACCCCGACCGAGCCGACCGTGTACGTGTTGGTCACCTCGACGCTCGTGGACACCTGGCCGAGCCGGTTCGCCGCGATGGTGAACTCCGACGACGTCCCGTCCGTCGGCTCACCCGTCTCGCCGCCCGCCGTCGTGGTCGTCGTGGTGGAAGCCGCGCCGCCGTCGTCGGTCTCCGTCACGGTGCAGTCAGCGCCCACGGGCAGGCCGGTGACCGTCTTGCTGTCACCGTCGTTCAGCGTGAACGTGCGGTCCGCCGCCGGGACGACCTCGTTGCCGTCGAACGTGCACGACGCCGTGAACGTGTAGTCCCGCGTGTACGCGATGGCGTTCCCGTCCTGGTCGACGGCGCCGCCGTCGTCCACGGTCTTGGTGACCGTGAAGCCGCCCGCGTCGAACGTGTTGGTCACGCCGACGGTCGCGGTCGCGGGCGAGTCGTCCGGGCCGGGCACGGTCACGCCGTCGGCCGGGGTGACCGTGGTCGACGTCGCGCCGCCCGCGTCCGGCTCGGTGACGTCGCAATGGGCACCCGTCGGCAGGTCGTCCACCGTCCAGGTGAGGTCGTCCGGAGGCGTGAGCGTGTGGTCGGCGTCGTAGACCGGGTCCGGGTCGGTGCCGTCGAGCGTGCACGTGAGGTGCACGGTGAACGGCGCCGTCGCGAAGTCGGCCGCGTCGCCGTCGATGGTCTTCGTCACCTGGACCGAGCCCACCGTGTACGCGTTCGTGACGAGCACGGAGTTCGTCACCTCGCCGTCCGCGTCGGGCGCGATCGTGAACGTCGACGTCGTCCCGTCAGCCGGGTCGCCTGTCTCGCCGCCGACGGTGGTCGTCGTCGTGCTCGACGCCGCCCCGCCCGTGTCGGTCTCCGTCACGGTGCACTCGGCACCGGCGGGGAGCCCGTCCACGGTCTTGGTGTCGCCGTCGTTCAGGGTGAAGGTACGGTCGGCCTCGGGCACGACCTCGTTGCCGTCGAACGTGCACGACGCCGTGAACGTGTAGTCCCGCGTGTACGCGATGGCGTTCCCGTCCTGGTCGACCGCGCCGCCGTCGTCCACGGCCTTCGTGACCGTGAAGCCACCCGCCGCGAACGTGTTCGTCACGGTGACCGCGGCCGTCGCGGGCGAGTCGTCCGGGCCGGGCACGGTGACGCCGTCGGCCGGGTCGATCGTGGTCGACGTCGCGCCGCCCGCGTCCGGCTCGGTGACGTCGCAGTGCGCGCCCGTCGGCAGGTTCTCGACCGTCCACGTCAGGTCGTCCGGAGACGTGAGCGTGTGGTCGGCGTCGTAGACCGGGTCCGGGTCGGTGCCGTCGAGCGTGCACATGAGGTGGACCGTGAACGGCGCGGTCCCGAAGTCCGCCGCGTCGCCCGCGAGCTCCTTGGTCACCTCGACCGACCCCACCGTGTACGCGTTGGTCACCGCGACCGCGTTGGTGACGGTCGTCGGGTCGGTCTGGTCGCTGTCCGGGGTGAGGGTGAACGTCGTCGACGTGCCGTCGACCGGGTCGGCTGCGCCGTCGCCCGTGGTCGTGGTGATGCTCGTCGACGCGGCGTCGCCCGCGTCCGTCTCCGTCACGGTGCACACGGAGCCTGCGGGCAGGCCGGTCACGGTCTTCGTGTCGCCGCCGCTGATCGTGAACGTCCGGTCCGCCTCGGGAACCACCTCGCTGTCGTTGAACGTGCAGGACGCCGAGAACGCGTAGTCCCGCGTGTACGCGATGGCGTTCCCGTCCTGGTCGGCCGCACCCCCGGCGTCGACCGTCTTGGTGACGCTGAAGCCCGCGTTCTGGTACGTGTTCGTCACCGTGACGCCGTTGATGGTGTCCGGGTCGGTCGAGATCGGGTGCGCGATGTCCGTGCGGTCCGAGTAGTCGCGCAACGCCTCGATCGACGCGGAACGCGCCGGGAGGATCGGCGACGACGGGTCGTAGGTCACCGTCGAGCCCTGCGGCGTCGGCTGCTCCTGGGCGTAGCACTCCGCACCCCACGGGAGGGTCACGTTCGACCACTGCGTCGTGTCAGGGTTCGCCCGGTCGTTGACCGTGATCGTCGTCCCGTCGGCCGGCACGTTCACGACGCTCTGGTCGGTCCCGTTCGTGTCGAGGATCTGGACGGGCACGGGGATGGGCTGGTCGACGGCCCCGACCGACGTGCAGAAGAGCTTGACCGGGTAGCTGTCCGGAAGGGGGAAGTCGGTGCCCGGCGGCGTCACGACGTCCTTCGTCAGCTTGATCGAGCCCGTCGCCATCGCGACGCCGACCTTCGGCGGCTCCGTCACGAGGCTCACCGGGTGCTGGACGACCGAGTCCGGGTCGTCCGGGTCGGTGTACGTGCCCTGCGCGCCCTCCGCGACCGAGTTCCAGGCGATCGGCTCCTGGCCGGCCGTGGTCTGGGGCGCGTTGGCGGGCGTCCGGGTGTCGAACGTCAGCGCGAGGTCGTCGCCGGGGGCGAGCCCCTCGTTGGCAGCGTTGTAGGTCAGCACGGCCTTGAGCGCCGTCGCCTGAGCCAGGTCGCTCTCCGGCGTCTGGCTCGTCACCGCCGTCCACGTGCGGCCCTCGACGTCGGCCTGGCAGCCGCTGTAGTCCGGGTCCGACCAGTCCACGCCGCCGGGCGTGGTCTCGTTGAGGATGTCCGCCTCGTTGCAGGTCTCGTCGAGCGTGTCCGTCGTGTAGTACAGCTTCATCGGCGTGTCGACCCCGACGGGCTGGCCGTCGTAGGTGAAGTTCCCGACGAGCCGCGGACGCCACTCCGAACCGCGCGCGGTCGGGACCACGACCCCGGTGTCGCCCGGCGTCGGGAGCACGTCGATGCCCGCGACGATGTGCGCCGGGATGTTGCCGGCGTTGACGAGCCGGACCTGCCAGCGCTCGATGCCCCCGGGCCGGGTGATCGGGACGCACGAGCTGCCGTAGTAGATGACGTCGCCCGCATAGTTCGGGACGCTCGGCTCCTGGCAGCCCGAGGCGTTCTGGTCGTTCGCGTTGACGTCGAGGACGCCGAGGTCGTCGTAGTTCGGGTCACCCGGGGCGGCATCCGGGTCGCCGGCGCCGACGCCCTTGACGGCCTTGGTGATCCGCAGCGGGGTCAGGGCGCGTGGTTGCGTGGTGGTGTCCGCCGTGCAGCTCGGGACGTTCGTCGTCTGGTCGTTGTTCACCGACGCGTTGTGCGTGCTGTCGCACGTGTCGTAGACGCGGTCGTCCGAGACCGTCACCGAGTTGACGACGTCGGTCCCCGGCGCGACCGGATCGGTCCCGCCGCGGTACTCGAGGGGGGTGTCCACGACGATCGCGTCGCCCGGCTGGAGCACGAAGCCCTCCGGCAGCGTCACGGCGATGGTGGGCGCTCCGTCAGCGCTCATGCAGTACTGGGCGCTCGCTCCCCCGATCGGTTCGTCCGGGCCGTCGGTCGTGCGCAGCGACACGACGAAGTCCGGGTCGGCCGGGGCGCAGGTCCCGTTGTCGGGGACCTCCTGCGAGGCGGGCACGAGCTGGGGTCCGCCGTCGTCGGTCGGCAGCGTGTCCACGATCGTCACGCCCGTCTGCGGCCACTGGCCGTTGTTCGTGACGACGAACTGATAGCTGATCGGGCTGTTCGGGGACTCGTTGGTCGGTTGGGCGTTGCCGTTGCCCGGCGTCTTGGTGACCTCGACGGAGTTGGGGAGGTGGAGGTAGTCGGTGTAGTCGTTCGCCGTGTCGTCGGCTGTCCAAGGACCCTCGACGTTGTTCCACGAGCCCTCGCTGTGCACCTGGATGGTGTTGTTGGTCCGCCCGAGGACGTCCTCGCCCGGGGCGTTGTCGTTCGTCGGCAGGTCGGACGGGACCGGCGTCACGTTCTCGCCGTCCGGGCTCCACCGGAGGTTGGTGCGCTGCTCCGCGGAGAACGTCGCGTGCGCGGTGGGGTTGGACGGGTGCTCCCAGTTGGGCTGGCCGTCACCGGCGTCGTAGGTGAAGCGAAGGCCCTCGACGTCCGCCGCGGCCACGCCGGCGGGCAGGGCGGGACTCGCCGCATCGGTGTAGTCGCCCTCGACCCAGCAGCTGCTCAGGTCGTCGGAGCCGTTGCACTGCTGGACGAGCGTGTCGCCGTCCAGCGAGTAGGTCACGCCCACGAGCGCGTCGACCTTGACGCGGCTGATGGGTGCGTTGACGGTCTGCGACGGGAACCCGGTGAAGTCGAACGCGTTCCAGTAGAGCGGGTCGTCGTCGGTGATCGTCAGGAAGGTGGTGCGCACCGTCCCGGTGGGCTTGCCCGTCAGGTCGACCGTGTACGCGTTGGTCTCTCCCTCGTACCGGCTCGCGGGGTCGATGGTCTTCGTCGCGTCGACGCCGTAGGTCGGCTCGGCGATGTTGACGGTGTCGTTCGCCGTCCCCGACGCGGTGTCCTCCGGGTTGGTCGCGGACGCGAACGAGTAGTTGTCGACGGCGTCCGCGTCGGTGATCGGCGTGCCGTCGCCGCGGTGGTCCGCCCGGAGCTGCATGTCGAGGACCACGCGGGCGGGCGTGGTGTCGTCGGTGGTCGTGACCATGAGGCCGTGGAACACCACGCGCACGCCGGTCACGTCGGCGAGGTCGCCCGCGGTGAGCGCGAGGGCGGCGTCGGCGGTGATGGCCGGCTGCTCCGTCCCGCCCACGGTGAGGAACACTTCGGTCGCGCTCGCGTCGGCCCCGGTCGGGGCGTCGATCGCGAGGAACCCCGTGAGGTTCATGAGGTCGAACGTGTTGGACGCGGGTGTGTCTGCCGTGACGGGCGCCGGGTCCTGGATCGTCATCGACCTGACCTTGGCGTTCGTGTCGTTGTTCGCTGTGAGGGTCAGGGCGTCCTTCGGGTAGTCGGCGGCCGCGGTGCCGTCGGGCGGCAGGCCGAGGGTGTCTTCGTCGAACTGCTTGGTGGTGCTGACGTTGACGGGCCGGTCGGTGATCGTGATGACCGCCGAGTCCGTGTCGTGGTAGTCCGCCGGGTCCGTGGTCGGGGTGCCGGGCGCCCAGCTGTCCATGCCGGCCGTGTTCGACACGAGGCCGTCGGTCCCGGTGTTGTACGGCTGGCTCCCGTTGTCCGGGTCGTTGCCGAGCACGGGGTCGCCCGAGACCCGCATGTCCTGTCGGATCCGGAACACGAGGTCCACCGGGCGGTCGTTGCCCACGGACTGGGCCACGCCGGAGCCGACCGGCGGGTCCGTGGGTGACGTGATGCGTGAGGCGCGGGTGGGGCTCTCGACGAACGTCAGCCGGACGCTGAGCGTCGACTCCTGCTGGGCGGTGGTCAAGGTGTACCCACCGAACGTCCCGTCGCACCCGTTCGCGCAGGCAGCCGCGGTGACGTCGACCCAGGCACCGGTCCCACCGCCTGCGGAGCCGTCGAACAGCTCGACCTTCGACACCTGGTCGAACGCGATGAGCGGGTCGGTCGACGTGGTGATCGGGGCGATGCGCACGAGGTCGAAGGCGTCGTAGACCGTGTCCGCGACGGCGTCCCCGGTCGCGGGGGCGGGCACGTCGGTCAGCTGCACCTGGCTCATCGGGTAGCCGCCGGTGCCCCAGCTGATCCGCGCGGTGCGCTGGTCGTCGGTGAGTGCCGGGACCAGGACGCCGGAGTCCAGGACGTCACCCGTGTCGGGGTCGACCCAGCCCTTGTCGACGGAGTCGCCCGGGCCGCTGCCGTCGGTCGGGTCGACCGTGATGTCGGCGTCGTCGTCGTCGGTCACCGGACTCGTGTCGGCGTCGGGGTTGTCGACCTGCGACTCCACGTCGTTCGTGTAGGTCACGGGGTCGGTGCCCGTGGGCAGCGCGGACGTGCCGGGGTCGCTCCGCAACGTCGCGCGGTGGCTGAACGACAGGTACGGCTCGACCTTGAAGCCGGGCGGGAGCCCGGCGTCCGGGTCGGTGGGCTCGAAGTCGAACTGGATGCCCTGGATGTCGTCGGGGCCCGGGTCGGTGCCGATCTGGTAGGTCCACGGCGACTGGTCGGAGGAGATCGGGCCGGCGAGCGGCACCCACGCGGAGCCGTTCCAGTAGTTGACCTGCAGCGTCGAGCCGGCCGGGATGTCCATGGGCCCGATCGAGGTGAGGTTCATGTGGTCCCAGAACTCGGTCGGCGTCGCGCCCGGGTTCGCAGGGTCGGAGACGATGAGGTCGTCCGAGGGGACGGTCGACGTCTGGTCGCAGGTGCCGGCGTCGACCTGGGCCTGGCCGCACACCTCGGCCGGGAGCTCGACGACCGTACGGGCCCCCGGGACGCCGAGGATCTCGTCGGGCGTGAACACCTTGTCGACGTTGGTGTCGATGCGCGCCGGCTCGCGCGTCGCGTCGTCGGAGGCGTCGTCGGTGCCGGACTGGCCCGCGTCGTCGGTGACCGTCGTCGTCGTGTTGTTCGTGGAGGTGACGTCGTCGGCGCCCGGGACCGCCTGCGCCGTCACGTCGAAGGGGATGCTCGCAGCGTCCCCGGGCTCGATACCGTCGGGGTCGTCGCTGGTGAACGTGATGTGGAAGCCGACGACGTCGGCGTCCGTGTGCCCCGCGGGCACCGGCGGCATGGTGTCGCGCGTGGTGGACGTCTGCGCGTCGCTCGACGTGCCGTCCGAGTAGTCGTAGACGATCGACACGGAGTCGGCACCGGCCGGCCACGCGACGCCGGCGCCGAAGCCGCCGAACGTGAGCCCCTGGTCCGCGAGGTCGTCGTCGCCGTCCGTGGGCTCGTCGATCACCATCGTGGTGACCGGCTGCGACCCCACCTCGGACCGGATCGTCGCCGTCGTCGAGTCGCCTGCGAGCAGGTGGTCGTCGGCGAACTCCTTGCTCGTGGTCACCGACACGTCCGCGCTCACCACGTCCACGGTGGCGTCGTCGGTGTCGTCCGCCGTGTCGTCACCCTTCGTCACGTCCGACTCGGCCGTGTTGGTGACCACGGTCGTGCCCGTCTCCAGGTCGGCGACGTTGTCGCGCGTCTCGGTGTCGAGGACGATCGTCGCCTCTCCGTCGATCGGGATGCCGTCGGGACCCGTGAACGTGAACGTGATGCCGTGCACCTGCGTCAGGTCGATGCCGGCGAGGAGCGTGTTCGGGTCGTCGGGGATCGGGGACACGGGCGTGCCGGTGTGCGTGGTGCCGGCGGCGTCGACCCAGTCGACCTGCACGGTGTCGGCGCCCTCGGGCGGGGTGAGCGTGGAGATGCCGGTGAGCGCGAGGTACTGGAACGGGTCGTCGCCGTCGGCGGAGGGGTCCGATACGACGAGCGAGTCGACGCTCGCGTTCGACGTGTTCTGCGCGTGGATCGTGAACTGCACGGCACGGCCGGGGACCGCGGGCACGGACGCGGGGCTCGCGTCCTTCGTGACCGTCGTGTCGAGCGTCGTGGGAACGTCGATCGTGACGTCCGCCGTGTCCGAGTCCGAGTTGCCGCCGGTCTGCTGGACGTTCGCCGTGTTCGTGACGGTGCCGTTGTAGTCCGCCGTGGCATCGGACGGCACCCGGACGCGGATGCTGATGTTCGCGATGGTGCCCGGCGCCATCCCGGTCCCGCCGTCCGCCTGCGGCTGCGTCGCGAGGACGTCGACCGTCGTGCCTCCGTCACCGTCGGTCCCCGACGTGTCGTAGGTGCCGCCGCCGCCCGCGGTGACCTGGACGGCGTCGTCGCCGTCGAGCACCAGAGGTGGGGGGAGCGTGTCGGTCAGCTCGGCATCCGTGCACGACGCGGACTGGCACGTCACCTGGATCGAGTAGGTGAACGTGTCGCCGGGCCCGTAGGGGCCGGGCGAGTCCACCGACTTCGTGACCTCGAGCGTCCCTCCGGCCGCCTCGGCTGCGGGCGCGAGCAGGACGCCGGCCACCGTGAGCGGCAGCGCCAGCGCGAACGCGAGGATCGATGCGATCAGTGCACGGGTCTTCGTCACGCGTCCCCCAGACGCCCGTCCGACGGCCGGTCCCCCCGGTCGTTTGCGAACCACTCTGTTCGCGGGTGAAGCAAGTCACAACCGGTGAGACGCAGAACCACCCTGGACGGATGAGGCGCCCGGATCAACCGGAACCGCCCCTCGACCGGCCCTTCGAGAGTACGAAGCGAGCGCACACGGCGCACCCGGACGCGCCCTGCACCGTCGTCGCCGGCCACGCGGGGGCTGCCCGGATGGGACGCTGTGCACGTGGACGTGACGACGACAGCGGGTGCCGTGGTCGCCGTCGTCGTCCTCGTGGCGGTGCTGGTCTTCGCGGTGGTCCGCCCGCGCGGCCTCCCCGAGGTCGCGGGCGCGCTGCCGGGAGCCGTCCTCGTGGTGGTGCTCGGCCTGGTGCCGTGGTCCGCGGCGGTGGACGAGGCGCGCACCCTCGGCCCGACCGTCGGGTTCCTCGCGGCGATCCTCGTGCTGGCGGAGCTCGCGCGCGAGGACGGCGTGTTCGCCTGGGCGGGCGGCGTCATGGCCCGGCGGTCGCACGGGAGCCCGCGCCGCCTGCTGGGCGCGGTGTTCGTCGTCGCGTCGATCACGACGGCGGTGCTGAGCCTCGACGCGACGGTCGTGCTGCTCACCCCGGTCGTCCTCGCGACGGCCACCCGGATCGGCGCCCGCGCGCGCCCCGGCGTCTACGCGAGCACCCACCTCGCGAACACGGCGTCGACGCTGCTGCCGGTCTCGAACCTCACCAACCTCCTCGCGTTCGGCGCGAGCGGCCTCACCTTCGCGGGGTTCGCCGGGCTGATGGCGCTCCCGTGGCTCGCGACCGTCGCCGTCGAGTACGCCGTGTTCCGGTGGTGGTTCCGCGGCGACCTCGCCACGCCCGCGCACCCGGTCCCCGCCGACGACGTCCCCCGGGCTCCCCGGTTCGCGCTCGTCGTCCTGGGCGCGACGCTGGTCGGGTTCGCGGTCGTCGAGCCGTTCGGCGTCGCGCCCGCCTGGGTCGCCGCGCTGGGCGCGCTCGTGCTCGCCGCACCCCGGCTCGTCCGCGCACCACGGCGCGAGGCCACCGTCGTCGTGCGCGCCGCGAACGTGCCGTTCCTCGTGTTCGTGGTGTCGCTCGGGGTCGTCGTCCTCGCGGTGCGCGGCGGTCCCGTCGGCGACGGCGTCGCCCACCTCGTCCCCGACCGCGGCGACTTCCTCGGGCTCCTCGCGGTCGCAGGGCTGGCCGCGGTGCTCGCGAACCTGCTCAACAACCTGCCCGCGACGCTCGTCCTCGTCCCGCTCACCGCCCACTCGCCCGGGCTGCTGCTGGCGGTGCTGCTGGGCGTCAACATCGGCCCGAACCTCACCTACGTGGGCTCGCTCGCGACCCTCCTGTGGCGGCAGGTCCTCCACGCGCACGACCACACGCCGTCCGCGGGGCGGTTCGTGCGGCTGGGGCTCGCGACGGTTCCCGCGTGCCTCGTCGTCGGCGTCGCGGCACTCTGGGTGGGACTACGGGTCACCGGTCGGTAGGAGGAACGGATGCGGGTGCTCGTCTGGCTCACGGAGGGGACGTGGGAGTCAGCGGTCGACGCCGCCCGCGAGCTCGCCGAGGGGCGTGACGCGGAGGTCGTGCTGCTGCACGTCGACGACGCCGCCACAGCCGACGCCTGGCACGCCGGGCCCGCGGGGCTGCTGGGGCGGGGCGGCCCGCCTGCCCCGGAGGCGCCGCTCCACGACGCGGCGACCCGGCTGATGGACGCCGCGCAGGCCCGGCTCGGTCTTCCCTCGACCCCCGACGAGCGGACGCCCCACGACCGCGAGCGCGTCGAGACGGTCGTCGTCGACGCGTGCCGCGACGCCGACGTGCTCGTCTGCGCCCGCGACGGCGACCGGCCCGGGCCGCACAGCCTCGCGCCGCCGACCCGGTTCGTCGTCGACCACGCGCCGTGCGACGTCGTGCTCGTCTGGGCGCGCGGCTGACCGGCCGGGCTCAGGGCGCGGCCGCGAGCCCCAGACCCGTCGCCGCGCCGACGGTGTCGCTCACGGTGGCCGCGCCGAGCGCCGCCTCGGTGCGCGCGGACGGCTCGGCCTCCACCCAGGCGTCGTAGAGCACGAGGGCGATGTCGTCGGGGGCGCCGTCCGGCCGCATCGTGCGCGACAGCAGGTCGCCGACCTCGCTCCGGTCCGCCCCCCGGACCACGGGCGCACCGATCTCGGCGAGCCGGTCCAGGCCCGTCCGCAGGTTCTCACCCCGGCGCTCGACGAGCCCGTCGGTGTAGAGCAGGAGCGCGTCCCCCGGCCGGAGCACATGGGTCGCCTCGGTCCGCCGGTCCTGCCGGAGCGCCAGCAGACCGCCGCGTCCCCCACGCAGCCACTCGTGGCCGTCCGGGCCGACCACCAGCGGGAACGGGTGGCCGGCCGCCGAGTACGTCAGCACACCGGTCCGCTCGTCGACGACCGCGCAGACGACGGTCGTGAACTCCGCGCCCGGGACCGTGGCGGCGTACCGGTCGAGGCCGTCGAGCGTGGCCGCCGGGCCGTGCCCGGTGAGCAGCAGCGCGCGCGCCGCCGCCCGGAGCTGACCCATGTGCGTCGCGGCCTCGAGCCCGTGCCCGACGCAGTCGCCCACCACGACCCCCCAGCGGGAGTCGCCCAGCGAGACCACGTCGTACCAGTCGCCCCCGACCTCGAGCGACGACTCGGCGGGTTGGTAGTGCACGTGCCAGCGGCCCTGCGGGAGCGGCTCCGGCAGCATCGCGTGCTGCAGCACCTCCGACACCGAGCGCAGGTGGTCGACCTCCCGCTCGTGCGCGAGCATGACCCCGATCGCGTTGCCCAGCTTCGAGGCGACGAGCGCCTGGAACTCGCGGTTCCCGCCGTCCAGCGGACGGTGGCTCGCCGGGCGCAGCGCCAGCGCGCCCGTCACGTCGCGCCGCAACGCTCCGAGCGCGTGCACGACGACCCCGTCGTGCTCGGCGAGCCGCCTGCCGCGCGCCACCTCCTCGAGCACCGCGACCGGGACCAGCGCGCGAGCCGGGTCGGTCCCGCCACGGACCACCTCGGGTTCGCCGCCCGACGGCGTGTGCTCGAGCCACAGCTCGGCCGCGGAGACGTCCGCGCTGCCCGCCAGCACGTCCATCGCGGCGTCGACGACGTCCTGGACGCCGCCCTCGATCTCGAAGAGCCGCGACGCGAGGTCGCTGATGGTGTCGAGGCGCCGCGTCGCGACGACGCGGTCCGTGGTCTCCGAGGAGATGTCGAGCATCCCCCGGACCACGCCGGCGTCGTCACGCAGCGGCGAGTACGAGAACGTGAACGTCGTCTCCTCGTCGTACCCCGACCGGTGCATGAGGAACGGCTTGTCGACGTGCCACAGCGCCCTGCCGGCGAGGACGTCGTCGTACAGCGAGCCGACCTCGTCCCAGATCTCCGACCACACCTCGGCGAACGGCGCCGCGAACGCCGCGGGGTGCTTCTCGGTGCCGAGCATCTCGCGGTAGCCGTCGTTGTAGATCAGCGTCCGCTCTTCGCCCCAGGCCAGCATGACCGGGAACCGGGTCGAGAAGCACAGCGTGACGGCGGACCGCAGCTCCGACGGCCACGTGTCCGGGTGGCCCAGCGGGCCGGCGGCCCAGTCCTCGGCGGCGGCGAGGCGTGCGCACTCGCTGTCCTCGATCGCGGCGAGGGCGTCGTCGAGCCAGGTCGTGGTGTCCATCTGGCTCCCGCCGTCGCGACCGTCGGCGCCCGCGCTGCTGGAGAGCCTCCGAGGAGCATAGACGGTCGGGGCGAGCGGTCCGGCTCCGCGCCGGACCGCCCGCCCACGCGGTTCAGGGGGTGACGATCGGGAAGTCCTGCTCGAAGTCGACGAGCAGCGCGCCGTACGCGTCGAGCGCCGACGCGTCGCCGTCGACGGAGACCTTGCCGGCCGCGGCCAGCTTCGAGGCCACGGCCGGCTGGAGGACCGCGCCGAACACCGCCGCCTTGGGTCCTGTGACGGTGGCCGCCGGCTCGCCCCACAGACCCTCGCGCGCGTTGAGGACGCCGTTCCCGAGCCAGGCCGTCCAGGTGGTCCCGCCGTCGCCGACGTCGGTGAACGTGAACGCGAGCCGCACGTCCGCGTCGGCGGCCTTGACGCCGTCGACGTGGATGGCAGCGAAGTCGAACAGGATGTCGATCGGCATCCCGAGGACGGTGTCCGAGCTCACGGTCGTGAAGTCCGCCGCGAGGATCCCGTCACGCAGCTCGCGGGCCGCCGTGAGGAAGATGCCCCGCCACTGCGGGCCCTCGGCCTGGTACCCGAGCTGCTCGTAGGCGTCGGCCTGGAGGTTCTTGGCCTCGGCGTCGTCGGGGTCGGCGAACACCAGGTGGTGCAGGACCTGCGTGGCCCAGCGGTAGTCACCCGCCTCGACCGCCGCACGTCCGGCCGCCAGGATGGCGTCGCGCCCGAACGCCTCGACGTACCGCCGGGCGGTGTCGACGGGCGGGTGCGGGTGCAGCGAGACGGGGTCGCCGTCCCAGAACCCGAGCTCCTTCGCGAACACGGCGCGCACGTCGTGGTGCAGCGTGCCGTGGTAACCGCGGTTGAACCAGCGCCGGCCCAGCGAGTCCGGCAGCTCGATGACCTCCGCGGCCTCGAGCGGCGTCCAGCCCTGGTTGGCGTAGCGCAGCGCCTGGTCGTGGATGAACTTGTAGGTGTCCCGCTGCGAGCCGATGAAGTCGACGATCGCCTCGTTGCCCCACACGGGCCACGTGTGGGGGCCGAAGTGCACCTCCGCCTCGTCCCCCCAGCGGACGAGGGTCTCGTCGAGGTAGCGCGCGAAGTTCCGGGCGTCACGCGTCCTCGCCCCACGCAGGGTCTGGATGTTGTGCAGCGAGTGGTTGGCGTTCTCCGCGCAGGTCAGCGCCTTGATCGCGGGGATCCAGATGTGCATCTCCTCGGGCGCCTCGGTGTCCGGCGCGTAGAGGAACTCGAACTCCCACCCGCCGAGCGTCCGGGTCTCCCCCGTACGCGTCACCGGGTCCGTCGGGGAGATGTAGGAGATCACCGGGTTGTTCGTCGACGCGATGCCGATGCCGCAGCTCGTCCGGGCCTGCGGCCCCTCCCCGAGCAGACCGCCGAACGCGTACTGGGCGCGACGCGACATGGCGTTGCCGGCGACGACGTTCTCCCCGATCGCGTACTTGTCGAAGCTCGCGATGGTCCCCGGCGCGACGATCGGGACCTTCCCCGCCTTGACGTCCGCCTCGTCCACCACGCCCTTGACGCCGCCGTAGTGGTCGATGTGCGTGTGCGTGTAGATCACCGCGACGACCGGCTTGTCGTTGACGTGCTCCCGGAACAGCGCGAGGCCCTGGGCTGCGGCCTCCACGGCCGACGTGCAGTCGATGATCACGAGCCCGTCCGGCGCGTCGACGATCGTGAGGTTCGCGATGTCGTTGCTGCGCACCTGGTAGAGCCCGTCGACGACCTTGAACAGCCCCGCCTTCTTGATCACCTGGGTCTGGCGCCACAGGCTCGGGTTCACGGTGTCCGGCGCGGCGGCGTCGTCGGGGAACTGGTCGAACGCGTGCAGGTCGACGATCGTGTGACCGTCGTCGCCGCGGAGCACGTCACCCGGGATCGGTGCGATGAAGCCGCGCTCGGCGTCGGGGAAGTCCTGGCGGTCGTCCATCGCGTATCGAGCGACGGCGTCGCGGTTCTCGGCCGCGGTGACCGCCGTGGCGCCCTTCGGTTCGTACGTCATCGAGCCCTCCGGTGAACGGTGCCGTGCGCCCAGCACGCACGGGACTCCCTCAAGCCTCCGACGACGGCGCCGCCCTCCGCCTCATCCGTGGCGCATGAGGCGGGTGCCCTTCGCGCGCGCGACGGTGGGACGACGCGCAGCGCCCCTCCCGTGCGCGGGACCACCCATCGCGGATGAGGCGCCGCGCAGCGCGGGTGACCGAGAGTGGACGCAGGACGAGGAGGTGGGCCGGTGATGTACAGCATCCGGGTGGGGGGACGTCTCACGGACATCCCCCTGCACGACTACATCGAGGTCGTCGAGCGGACGCCCGCGGACGACCCCGACGAAACCGTGCTGACCTGCCGCGTCGTCGACGCGGCGGCGCTCACGGGCGTCGTCGCGCTCCTGCACGACCTCGGCCTGACGGTCACGGAGATGCACGCGATTCCCGACGTCCCGACGTCCTGACCCGCGAGGAGGAGCCGGACCCGTGAGCACGGACCAGGTCGCCCCGCCCGACGACGCCGCCTCCGAGGAGGACTCGGGTCGCCCGCTCCAGCACGACTCCCGGCGCCCGCCCCGGTGGTTCACGCGCGGGCTCGTCATGGCGGCGATCACGGTCTTCGTCGCCGCGTTCGCCTGGCACGCGTTCTTCCAGCTCAAGGGTCTCATCGTCAACATCCTCATCGCGTTCTTCATCGCGCTCGCGCTCGAGCCGATCGTGCTGTGGCTCGTGCGGCACGGCTGGAAGCGCGGCCTCGCCGCGGGGGCTGCGCTCCTCGGGACGATCCTGTTCGCGCTGGCGATCGTCGCCCTCTTCGGCAACCTCTTCGTGCAGCAGCTGCTGGCGTTGTTCCGCAACGTCCCCGCGATGTACGCGGACCTGCAGGACTGGCTCGCGCGGACGTTCGACGTGTCGATCCCCGACTCGGCGGACCTCGTCAAGGAAGCGATGGGCCGCTGGGGCGACGACGTCGCGTCGGGGGTGCTGCTCGTCGGCACGAGCGTCGTGTCGGCACTCTTCGCGATCACGACGATCCTGCTCGTCGTCTACTACCTGTCGGCCGCAGGCCCGCGGTTCCGCGCGGCCGTGTGCGCACGGCTCACGCCGAACCGGCAGGCCGAGGTCCTCATGCTGTGGGAGACGGCGCAGCGCAAGGCGTCGGACTTCATCACGTCGCGCGTCGTGCTGGCCGCGCTGTCGAGCGTGTTCACGTTCGTCTTCCTGACGATCCTGCGGACGCCGTACGCGCTGCCGCTCGCGCTCTTCACCGGCATCGTGTCGCAGTTCGTCCCGACGATCGGCACCTACATCGGCGGCGCGCTGCCCGTCATCGTGGCGCTCACGTCCCAGGGGATCCCGCAGGCGATCGCGGTGCTGGCGTTCATCGTCGCGTACCAGCAGATCGAGAACTACATCTTCTCGCCCAAGGTCTCCGCGAAGGCCCTCGAGATGAACCCGGCGGTCGCGTTCCTCGTGGTCCTCGCCTTCGGGGCGGTGTTCGGGGCGATCGGCGCCTTCCTCGCCCTCCCCGTCGCCGCGACGATCCAGGCCGTCATGGACACGTACTGGAAGCGGCACGAGCTCGTCGAGTCGGAGATGCTGCGCGACCCCGAACGCGTGCCGCCTCGCGACCGGTGGCAGCGGGTCCGCCGTCGCGGGGACGAGGACGAGACCGGCACCGCTACCCCCGCCGACCCGTCCGACGCGCCCCAGGACGACGCCTAGCGACCTCCAGCTGATCGGCCGGCCGCGGCCGCGCTGTGCGCCGGCGCTCTCGACCCTTTTGCGTACCGGACGAGGTCGGCGTTCGCTGGACGGGGGCGTCGTTGCGCTCAAGAAGCGGACGTGGCGGCGTCTTCCCCACCGACGCGGTACGTCAGCTGAGCTCGAGCAGCGCCACGGCGTCCTGCGAGCCGCCCTCCCGAGCATTCGCGACGACGCGGCGGGCGAGATCGCGGAGCGGCACGTTGGTGCGCATCGACTCCTCGCGCAGGACGTCGAACGCCTCCTCCGGGCCGGCGCCGAGCGCCATGCAGAGAATGCCCTTGGCCTGCTCGATCGCCGCGCGGGTCAGGTCGGAGGCGAGGATCTGCTCCGACGCGATCACCTCGGCGATCGCGGTCACCCGGCAGGTGACGTCGGTGAAGCCCCCCGCCAGGACGTGCGGCCGCCCGCCGCGGAACTCCATGCCCTGTCCGCTGAGCACGACGTGCCGCGTCGCCCCGGTGGCGTCCATGATCCGGTGCATGCTCCCGAACGGTTCGCCCGTACGCCGTGACCGGGTCAACATCGCCTCGACCCGGTCACGGTCGTCGGGGTGCTTGTGCGCCAGCAGGAGCGCCGTCGTCGGCACCACCTCGCCCGGCTCGAAACCGTGGATGCGGTAGGTACCCTCCGACCACCACCAGCGGTCGTCGTCGATCTCGTACCGGAACCGTCCGGTGGGGTCTCCTTCGTGCGCGGATCCGGCGTCGTCACGCTTCGATGCTGGCGTGTGCTTCATGGCCCTGCCCTCGATCGGTGGGCCCCGGCCACTGCTTGACCCGAGACGTTTCGACGCTAAACCGGGCGGGAACGAAGCGCAACGGCCGGTGCCCGGGAGAACCACGGTGGGGGCCGTGCGGGCGGCGGGTGCGGACCCGATCTACGAGGGCGACCCGGGCTACAGCAGGAAGCTCGACCGGGACGGCGACGGCGTCGCCTGCGAGTAGCTCCGCGGCGGCCCGGGGGCTCGGTCGCGGTCGACACGTTCCAGGTCCCCTGGCAGCCGGGACCGGCGCCCTCGGCGCCACGGCCGCCCGCGCTCCTCACCCGGCGCGGGTGATTCCGCGGAAGGCACGCGGTCGTTAGCGTGGCGAGCATGTCCTTCCAGGCGTGGGTCCGGACCGTGGCGCCCCGCCGCGAGGACGTGCGCGGTGACCTCGTCGCCGGGCTCACCGGGGCCGTGAGCGCCGTCCCCGACGGCATGGCCTGCGGGCTCCTCGCCGGCGTCTCCCCGGTCCACGGGCTTTACGCGACGTTCATCGGGCCGATCGCCGGGGGGCCGGGTGCGTCGACCCAGCTCATGCGCGTCACGACGACGAGCGCCGCGGCCCTCGCCGCTGCGTCGGCCCTCACGGCGGTCCCAGCGAAGGAACGGGTCGACGCGCTCGTCCTGCTGACGCTGTGCGCCGGGGTGCTCATGGTCGTCGCCGGCGCGCTCAAGCTCGGCCGGTACGTCCGGTTCGTGTCGCAGTCGGTGATGCTCGGGTTCCTCACGGGCCTCGCGCTCAACATCGCGTTCGGCCAGCTCGACGAGCTCACCGGGTCCCAGGCGCACGGGAGCATCGCGCTCACCAAGGCCTGGAGCGTCGTGACGAACCCGAGCGCGTGGAGCTGGCCGTCGCTCGCCACCGGCGTGGGGGCGCTCGCGATCCTCGTGGGTCTCTCGCGCACCCGGCTGTCCCGGGTCGCCGCCGTCTTCGCGCTCGTCGTCCCGACGCTCGTCGTGGTGCTCACAGGGGCCGACGTCGCGCGCGTCCACGACACCGGCGAGATCCCTCGCGGGTTCCCGCTGCCCTCGCTGCCCACGCTCTCCGCACTGTCGCCCGACGTGCTCGTGGGCGCGGTGACCGTCGCGTTCGTGGTCCTCGTCCAGGGCGCGGGTGTGGCCGAGGCCGCCCCCAACCCCGACGGCAGCCGGTCCCGGACCAACCTCGACTTCAGCGCGCAGGGAGCGGCGAACGTCGCGTGCGGGCTCTTCGGGGCGCAACCGGTCGGGGCCTCGGTCAGCGCGACGGCGCTCAACATCACGGCCGGCGCACGGAGCCGCTGGGCGTCGATCTTCGCGGGCGGTTTCGTCCTGGTCTTCCTCGTGGCGCTCTCCGGGATCGTGGGCGCCGTCGCGATGCCGACGCTGGCCGCGATCCTCATCTTCGCCGCGGCCAGCTCGCTGCGTCCGCGGCAGGTCCGCACGCTGCTCTACGCGGGCAGCACGCCGGCGATCGCCCTCGTGGTCACGTTCGTCGCGACCCTGCTGCTGCCCGTCGCGGCAGCGGTCGGGGTCGGGGTCGTCGTGTCGCTGCTGCTGCAGCTCAACCGGGAGGCCGTGGACCTGCGGGTGGTCCGGTTGATCCCCCGCGTCGACAGCGCCGGCCCGCTCGAGCGCCGGTCACCCCGCACGCTCGAGGACCACGACGTCGTCGTCCTCGACGTGTACGGCTCGCTCTTCTACGCGGGCGCGCGCACCCTCGAACGGCAGCTCCCGGACCCCGCCGGGGCGACGGACGCCGCGGTCGTGCTGCGCCTGCGGGGCCGGACGACGCTCGGCGCGACCTTCTTCGTCGTCATCGCCCAGTACGCCGACAAGCTCGAGGCCGGCGGCAACCGGCTGTACCTGTCAGGGCTGTCCCCCGAGGTGCTGCACGTCTGGGAGTCCCGCGTGCTCGCGGAGCACCTCGTCAACGTCCGGCTCTATCCGGCGACCGAGGTCGTGCTGGGCTCGACGCACGCCGCCTGGCTCGACGCGCGCGCCCGTCGCGTGGGCCGTCCCGGCCCGCCCTCGTCGTAGCCCTGGCGGACCAGTCGTGACGTCGTCTCGTTCTGGGACATCCCACGCTCCTCGGTGCTCGCCGCCCCGGCGACACCAGGAGGCGGGCGTCGCCCGACCCCCGGGCGTCCAGAGTGCCGCGGCGGCGGGAGGCGTCGCCTCATGCGCCGCGGTGAGCGCACCGCCGCCGGCGTCGACACGTCGGAGAGCGGCTCAGCCGATGATCGCGGAGCTCTCGGGGAGCCGGAACAGACGCCGGCGCTCTCGCAACGCGAGGGCAGTGCCGAGAGTGATGGGCCCGAGCCGGCCGAGAAACATCAGGCCGACCAAGATCAGCTGGTGTCCCCACGCGAGCTGGGCGGTGATCCCCGTGGACAGCCCGGTGGTCGAGAACGCGGAGGTGACTTCGAACAACACGCGGTCGAGCCCGTAGCTCGAGGTCGCGGTGATGACGAGGGTCGGCACGATCACGGCGGCGACCCCGAGCAGTGCGACGGTGACGGCCTGCCGCTGGGTGGCGGAGGCGATCCGACGGTCGAACGCGGTCACATCGGGGTCGCCACGGAGCTCGGACCGGATGACGAAGGCGAGGACGGCGAAGGTCACTACCTTGATACCGCCCGCCGTGCCGGCGCTGCCCCCGCCGACGAACATCAGGACGTCCGTGCCCAGCCACGTACCTTGGTTCATCGCGGAGGTGTCGACCGAGTTGAAGCCTGCCGTGCGGGACATGACCGACTGGGTGAATGCCGCCAGGAGCTTGCCGGGCCACGACAACGGTCCGAGCGTCTGACTGTTCCCGGCCTCGAGCGCCAGGACGAACAGCATGCCGCCGACGAGCAGCGCCCCGCTCGTCAGAAGCGTGAGCTTGGTGTGCAGCGACCACCGCGAAGGCCTGGCCCGTCTGCGGTAGAGCTCGAAGATCACGGGAAACCCGATGCCGCCCAGCACCACCGCGGCGCACAGCGGCAGGCACACCCACGGGTCGGAGACGAATCCCGTCAAGGAGTCGGAGTACAACGCGAAGCCGGCGTTGTTGAAGGCGGACACGGCGTGGAAGACACCGGACCACGCGGCCTCGCCCACGCCCGCACCGCGGGCGACGAGCCGGCCGAAGAGCGCAATCGCGACCAGCCCCTCGACGAGCACCGTCACGCGGAGGACACCGATCAGGACCGAGCGAACGTCTCCGAGCTGAACGCTGCGGGTAGAGGCCTGCGCAACCATCCGGGTCTGCAGGTTGAGGCGGCGTGAGACGAACAGGCCGAGCAGAGAGGCCATCGTCATCACACCGAATCCGCCGATCTGGATCAGCGCCAGGATGACGACCTGCCCGAAGGGCGTCCAGAACGTGGGTGTGTCGGCCACGGCGAGCCCGGTCACGCAGGTCGCCGAGGTCGCCGTGAACAGCGCCTCGAGCCACGTCGCCGACCGTCCGGTGGCGGCGGCGGGGAGCATGAGGAGAACGGTCCCGACGCCGATAGCTCCCGCGAACCCGGCGACCACCAGACGCCCGGGGTCGCTGCGCTTGCGCCGACCCGCGGGTGCTCGCCACCCGATGACGGAGCGTCGTGCCAGAGTGCCGAGCGTTATCACTCGCACGGGTCTATCACGACGAAACCCGCGACGAGGCGATCTTGACGGATCCTTGACGGCCGGCTCTCCATCTTCGGCGTGCCGAATCCGGGCGCCCACCGATGGCGTGAGCGGGCCGCAACGCCTAGCGTCTGGGCGAGGGGGACGACGCGACCGGAAGGGCCCGAACGTGGGAAGTCCGACAAGCTCCGGCGGGCGCCGGCGCTCGCCCGCCTGGCGCCTCCTGGCGGCGGTCGCCGGCCTCGCGCTCGCCGGGCTGACCGTCGCAGCACTGCCGCCCCACCCGGCCTCGGCAGCCGACGTACCGACCGGCACGCTCTCGTTGTACAAGAGGATCGAGAACCTCGACACCGGCTCGGGCTTCGGTGACCGTTCCGTCTGGACGATGCACGCCGAGAACGTCGACACGGGCGAGACGTTCGAGGGCGACGGGCTCAACGGCTTCCAGACGCGGACCGTCCCGGAAGGGACCTACCGCATCTCCGAGTCCGGCACGGTTGCCGGCTACCGCTTCAACAACTGGTCCTGCAGCAACGGGTCGCCGACCACGGAGCGGGAGCCCCTCGTCTACGTGGGTGAGGGCGACTCGCTGACGTGCACGGTGGAGAACGTCGCGATCAAGCCGTCGCTGACGCTCCGCAAGCAGGTCTCCGGGGGCGACGCCGACCCGACGCTCTGGCAGCTCCACGCGCGCGGCCCGGACTCCCTCGACGGCCCGACCGGCAGCGACGCCGTGACGAACGTCCCCGTCCGGATCGGGACCTACACGCTCTCCGAGGACGCCGGACCCGCCGGGTACACGGCGGGAGACTGGGCGTGCGACGTCCTGGAGGTCGGCGGCGACACGCGCCGGGAGACGGTCCCGCAGGGCGGCTCGCTCGACGTCGTCCTGGGCGACCGGATCGTGTGCACCGTCGTCAACAGCACGCAGGGCCCGCACCTGACGCTGCGCAAGGTCGTCGACAATGCGGGCGGCGGCACGGCCACGGCGTCCGACTGGACGCTCACCGCGGCAGCGACGAGCGGCGGCACGACGATCTCGGGGACGAGCGGCTCGTCGCCGGTCACGGACGCGGGTGTGCCCGCGGGTCGCTACGACCTGTCCGAGTCCGGCGGTCCGGCCGGCTACACCGCGGGGGCGTGGGTGTGCGACGGCGGGACGGGCGCGAACGGCACCGCGATCACGCTCGGCACCGACGACGACGTCACGTGCACCGTGACCAACACGTGGTCGCCGGCGCACCTCACCCTCGTGAAGAACGTCGTCCAGACGCGGCTCCCGGCGGGCCGCGCGGCGCCGTCGGACTGGACCCTGAGCGCACGCGACGACGCGGGTGACGGGTTCTCGGGGACGTCCGGCGAAGCTTCCGCGACGGGGGTCGCGGTGGCGCCCGGCACCTACACGCTGAGCGAGGACGGACCCGCGGGCTACCAGGCGAGCGACTGGACCTGCGACGGCGGGACGCTCGACGGCAGCGCCCTGACGCTGGCCACGGGCGACGACGTCACGTGCACGATCACCAACACGCTCGACCTGCCCGACCCCGCCCAGCTCACGCTCGTCAAGGCCGTCGAGGGCGGCCCCGACGTGGTGTCGGACTGGACGCTCACGGCGACCCGGGTCGTCGGGACCGGGCTCCCGGCGTTCTCGGGTACCGGGGGCAGCGGGCAGATCCGCAACGTCGCAGTGCTCCCCGGCACGTTCGAGCTCACCGAGGCGCCGTCGGACGGTGCGCCCGCCACGGTCGCGGGCTACACCGCGTCCGACTGGACGTGCGACGGCGGGGACCTGACGACCGTGGACGGGAACCAGCGGGTCACGCTCGCGGCGGGCGACGTCGTCACGTGCACGGTGACGAACACCTGGCAGGGCGGCACCCTGACGCTGGTCAAGGACGTGGACAACGCCTGGGGCGGCACCGCGACGCCCGCGGACTGGGTCCTGCGCGCGACCCGCACCGGGGCGACGCTCCCCACGCTCGTCGGACGCACGGGCAGCGACGCGGTCACGGACGTGGACGTCGTCGCGGGCACGTACGACCTCGCCGAGTCCGCTGGCCCCGTGGGGTACGCGTCGCAGGGCTGGAGCTGCACGTCCGGCCTCGAGGGCTCGGCGGTCACCGTCGGCGCGGGCGACGACGTCACGTGCACCGTGACGAACGCCGACCAGCCCGCGCACCTCACGCTGATCAAGCGCCTCGACCCGCTCCGGGCCGACGGCGCCGAGCCGACCGACTTCACGCTCACGGCGACGAACGGCACCACGACGATCACCGGACGCACCGGCGAGGACGCGGTCACGCGCGTCGCCGTGCCCGCGGGCAGCTACACGCTCACCGAGACCGGCCCCGGAGGGTTCCGCTCGGTGTGGGCGTGCCTCGGCGCCCGCAGCCAGCGCTCGGCGGGCAACGTCATCGGGGCGCCGGGGAACGTCGTCGTCGGCCTGGGGCAGGACGTGCGGTGCACGGTCGTCAACGCGGTGCCGGGTCCGGTCCCCACGCCCACCCCCACCCCCACCCCGACGACCCCCACCACGAGCCCGACCCCGTCCCCCACGGCCACGACTCCCGCCGGCCCGACGACGCCGGGCACGACGCCCAGCAGCAGCACGACGGTCGCCGGAGGGGGCGGCGGGGGCGGTCTCGCGATGACGGGCGCGCCGCTGGCGCTCGTCGGCGGGCTCGGGGCCCTGCTGCTGCTCGCCGGGACCGCCGCCCTGCTCGCCCGGCGGTACTGGCTCCGGCATTGACGACGAGCCCGGGAAGGCGTCCGCATCTGGCACGATGCTCCGCATGAGTCTCAAGGACCTGACCGAGGGCGAGGACGTCGTCCTGGAGCTCCGGACGCACCCCAAGGCGCTGTTCTGGCCCCTCGTTCTGCTCGTCGTGCTCGTCGCGGCGGTCGCCGTGACGGCGGCGCTGGGCGCTCCCGCGGTCGCCGTGGAGGTCGTCGCGGTCGTCGCGTTCCTCCTCGCCTGCCTCGTGGTGCTGCCCCGGTGGGCGCGCTGGCTCACGACCCGGTACGTCGTCACGACCAAGCGCGTCCTCGTGCGCTCGGGCATCGTCACCCGCGTCGGTCGTGACATCCCGCTCTACCGGATCAACGACATCGGGTCGGAGCAAGGGCTCCTGGACCGGATGTTCGGCTGCGGCACCATCACGGTGTCCGACGCGAGCGACAAGCCCGGGCTGGTCCTGCACGACGTCCCGGACGTCGATGCCGTGCAGACGCGCCTCCACGAGCTCCTGTTCGCGCACGACGACAACTCCGACGAGGGCGAGTTCCCGCCCGGGGAGCCCGCGCGCCGTCGGACGCGCTGAGGTCAGGGGCCGAGCAGAGCCGCCGGCACGACAGCGATGCCGTCCGGCCTGCGGTACGCCTCCGGCCCGGTCGTGACGACGACGGCGTCAAGGAGGTCGTCTCCGAGCTGGTCCCGTAGCCAGCGCAGGTGCTTCACGTCGTCGTCCTGAGCAGTCCGCGCGAGCTTCACCTCGATCGCGAGCACGCGAGAGCACCGGCCCACTCACGCTCCGGAAGCGCGCGGATCCCGGGAAATCCGGACCGGACGATCTCGTCCGCGTAGTCCCGCAGTCCGAACGTCGTCGACCCGCCGACGTCAGGCCGATCGCCGGCCATGAGGGCCGCCATCGACACCGTCGGCTCGACCGGTCTGCACCGTCAAACGCCACCGTTCTGCAGCGTCAAACCCCGGGAACGTTGCGAGACGACGACCGGCCCGCCCCGCAGGAGGGCGGGCCGTCGCCTCGCGGCGTCACACGTCGGGTGTCAGGGCGTGACGATCGCGAAGTCCGGGTCCCCCGGCGACAGGAGCCCCGCGAGCGTGTGGAGCACCGCGACGTCGCCCGCGATCTCGGTGCCCGACGCCGCGAGCTTCTCGGGCGTGAGCCCGCCGCCCAGCGCCACCGCGGGCAGCGCGCGCTTCGTCGTCGTGATCGTGACGTCGGCGTCGCCGGCCTGCCGCGCTGCGCTGTAGGTGAGGGCGCCGTTCGCGAGCCGGAGGCGGTAGCGCTCGTCGACGTCCGTGAGCACGACGTCGACCGTGAGCTTCTCGTCCCAGGCGCGGGGGCCGTCGATCTGGATCGCGAGCGCGTCGAAGAGCATCGCCGGCGTGAGGGCGCCGACGATGTCCGCCGACGCGGTCTGCGTCGGGGTGCCGAACGCGCCGTCACGCAGCTCCGTCGCACCCGAGAGGAAGAAGTCGCGCCAGGTCCCGTTCTCCGAGCCGTAGCCCAGCTGCTCGTAGGTGTCGGCGAGGAGCTCGCGCGCGCCGGCGTGGTCGGGCTGCGCGAAGACGACGTGGTTGAGGACCTCCGCGACCCAGCGGTAGTCGCCGGACTCGAACGCCGGACGCGCCTTCTCGACAACGGCCCCCGCGCCGCCCATGAAGTCCACGTACCGCTTGGCCTTCTCGACGGGCGTGTGCTCCCACAGATGGGCGGGATTGCCGTCGAACCAGCCCATGTACCGCTGGTAGATGGCCTTGACGTTGTGGCTCACCGACCCGTAGTAGCCCCGCGCGTTCCAGGCGTTCTCGAGGGCCGGCGGGAGCTGGATCGTCTCGGCGATCTCCGCGCCGACGAGGCCCTGGTTGAGCATCCGGAGCGTCTGGTCGTGCAGGTATGCGTACAGGTCGCGCTGGAGGCCGAGGAACTCGACGGCGCGCTCGTTGCCCCACGTGGGCCAGTGGTGCGAAGCGAACACGACCTCGACGTCCGCGCCGAACAGGTCGATGGTCTCGGTGAGGTAGTTCGACCACACGTGGGGGTCGCGGACGACGGCGCCGCGCAGCGTCAGCAGGTTGTGCAGGTTGTGGGTCGCGTCCTCCGCCGTGCACAGCGCCTTCTTGTCAGGGAAGTAGAAGAGCATCTCGGCGGGCGCCTCGGTGCCCGGCGCCATCTGGAAGACGATCCGCACGCCGTCGACCGTGAGCTCGTCGCCCGTCGAGACGACGGACTCGGTCGGTTCGATGAGCGTGACCGTGCCGGTCGACGTCGTCTGGCCGAGCCCGGCGCCGACGCCGCCCTGCGGACCGCGCGCGAGGGCCGCGCCGTACATGTAGCCCGCACGGCGGCCCATCGCGGTCCCGGCGTAGACGTTCTCCGCGATCGCGGGCTCGAGGAACCCGTCCGGCGCGATGATGCGGACCTTGCCCGCGTCCACGTCCTCCTGGCTCGTGACCCCCTTGACCCCTCCGAAGTGGTCGACGTGGCAGTGGCTGTAGATGACCGCGACCACCGGCCGTTCGCCGCGGTGCTCGCGGTAGAGCGCGAGCGCGGCGGCGGCGGTCTCGGTGGAGATCAGCGGGTCGATGACGATGACGCCCGTGTCGCCCTCGACGAAGCTGATGTTCGACAGGTCCTGACCGCGCACCTGGTAGATGCCGTCGGTGACCTCGAAGAGCCCGGCGGTCGCGACGAGCTGCGACTGACGCCACAGGCTGGGGTTGACCGTGTCGGGCGCGTCGCCCTGGAGGAAGTCGTACGTCCCGTTGTCCCACACCACCCGGCCGTCGTCCGCTGTGGTCGCGCCCGGCAGCGGGGCGACCAGGCCCCGGCGGGCGTCCTCGAAGTCCCGGGTGTCGGAGAACGGCAGGCGCTCCCGGAGCGCCGCCTGCTGCTGGACGATCGCCGGTGCGGCCGGCTTCGGTGTGCTCATGGCCCCAGCCTCGCGGCCGCGCCGCTCCCCCGCCTCACACGTCGAGGGTGAGACACGGACGTCAGCCGGCGCGGAACCGCTCCGCGTCCCGGCGCAACGCCAGGCCGTGGCCGGCGACGCTCGGGTCGGGACGCAACCGGCCCGCGGTGGCGGGCAGCACGCCGTCGAACAGCATCGCCTCGAGCCGCACGTGGTCGGCGAAGTACTCGAGGTGGCGCACGTTCGGCGCCGCGCAGCCCACGTGCGCCGAGAGCTGCGGGGCGCAGTGCGCGGACACGTCGGTGTGATGGGCCTCGGCGACGGCCGCCGCGCGCAGCCAGGTGGTGATCCCGCCGCAGCGGGTCACGTCCGCCTGCAGGCAGTCGACCGCGCCCGCCGCGAGCATCCGTTCGAAGTAGCCGAGCGTCCAGCCGTACTCCCCGGCAGCGACGTCGGCGACCGCGCGGCTCCGGACGTGCGCGAGCCCGGGCAGGTCGTCCGACGACACCGGTTCCTCGAACCACGACACGTCGTGCTCGCGCAGCCGGCGCTCCACCCGCACGGCCTGCCCGACGGCGTAGCCCCCGTTCGCGTCGACGAACACCTCGACGTCCGGCCCGGCGACCCGCCGGACCAGCGCGACCCGTTCGAGGTCGCGCTCCACCCGCGTGCCCCACGACTCGCCGATCTTGATCTTCACCGCCGTGACGCCGTCGTCGGCGAGCCACCCCTCGACCTGGCGGCTGGTCGTGGCGTCGTCGAACGTGGTGAAGCCGCCGCTGCCGTAGACGGCGACGGACTCCTGGGCACGCCCGAGCAGACCGACGAGCGAGACGTCGAGCGCGCGCGCCTTGAGGTCCCAGAGCGCGACGTCGACGGCGGAGACCGCGCACGCCGCGACCCCGGGCCGCCCCGCGTTGCGGACCGCACGCGTCATGGCCTCGTTCCCGCCGGGGACGTCACACACGTCTCTGCCCCGCACCACCGGCGCCAACGTTCCTGCGACCACCTCGCCGGCGGAGCGTTCGGCGTACGTCCAGCCGAGGCCCGTGGCCCCGCCGGCGCGGACGATCACGACGACGACCGTCGTCGCGTCCCAGGCGAACGTGCCGTCAGCCTCCGGCTGCTCGGTCGGGACGACGTACACGCGCGCCTCGACGTCGTCGACGACCAGACCGCTGGTCCCGGTCCCGCTGCCCATGAGCTTCCCTCCGTCGCGACCGTCCCTCCTGGATACACCCGACGGCGCCCTCTCGCCGGTGCGGGGACGCCCACCTGCGTGGCTCCGGGGCCCGACCTACGGTGAGAAGAGCTCGGGGCACGGACGACGGAAGGACACGGTTCATGGGCCTGCTGGGTCGGCGCGGGGCGGTCGCGGAGGTCGAGCGGGGTGCCCGCCACGCGGCGTACGAGATCGCGCACGGGCGCTTCGAGCGCTCGCTGTCCGGGCTGACGGCTGCCGCCGCCGTCCTCACCACCGTCGAGGTGTACGCGGAGCACTACAAGGCGAGCTTCGGCAACAAGTGGATGTGGGCCCCCATCGTGGTGACGCCGCCCGTCGTCGTCGCGGGAGTGGCCGGCGTGTACAGCCGCCGCTGGGCGAAGACCGCGCTGCCGGTCGCCGCCGGCGTCTACGCCGCGACCGGGCTCGCCGGCGAGTACTTCCACGCCCGGGGGATCGCACGGAAGCCCGGCGGCTGGAGGCTCGTCAGCTACAACGTGCCGATGGGGCCGCCTGTCGCCGCGCCCGGGCTGATGTCCGTCGTGGGTGCGATGGGTCTCCTCGCCGCGCTGCTGCGGCGGGAGAAGTGATGGTCGACCGCGACAAGGGCGAGCACCTGCCGAACCTGCGCGAGGACGGGCAGCCGCCGCACCCGTCGTGGCTGCCCCGCCAGCGCCGCGGCACCACGCCGCAGATGATCGGCCGCTATCCCGACTACGACGTGCTCGACGCCGTCGACACGTGGGACGACGCGACCAAGGACGTGGTGCTCGCCCGGCTCGAGGCACCCGGGCCGCTGCGCTTCTTCGGCCCCGAGGAGGAGGCGACGCTGCGGGCCTTCTGCGACGTCACCATGGCCCAGGACCGTGAGCCCCGGGTGCCGGTGGCCGAGTTCGTCGACGCGAAGCTCGCCGACGGGATGCTCGACGGCTACCAGTACGCGACCATGCCCGACGACCGGGACACCTGGCGGCTCGTGCTCGCCGGCCTCGACCGCACGGCCCGCGAGCGCCACGGGGCGTCTTTCGCGTCGTGCGGTTTCGAGGCGCAGGAGGCGATCGTCTCCGACCTCGCGGACGGCTCGCTCACCGGCGGCGAGTGGGACCGGCTCGACGTCGCGCGCGCATGGAGCGTGTGCATGCGCGCCGTCCTCGCGGGGTTCTACTCGCATCCGTGGGCGTGGAACGAGATCGGGTTCGGCGGGCCCGCCTACCCGCGCGGTTTCATGCGGACCGGCCCGACGAGCGTGCTGGAGCCGTTCGAGAAGCCCGGCGCCACCTCCGAGGACCCTGCCCGTGCCGTGGACGAGGATCCCGAGGAGCTCTTCGGATGAGCGTGCGCAGCCTGCTCAAGGGCTCGGTCGGCCCGCGCGACAACGACTCGCGCTTCCTGCTCGACGTCCACTCCCGCCAGCTCCCGGGCGAGGCGACCATGCGCCGCTACGACGAGCGGACCGAGGTGGACCTCGTCGTCGTCGGCGCCGGGGCAGGAGGCTCGGTCCTCGCCCAGCGCCTCGCGCGGCAGGGCTGGCGCGTCGTCATCCTCGAGGCCGGCCCGTTCTGGCACCCGGACGACGACTGGGTGTCCGACGAGGTCGGCTCGCACGACCTGTACTGGACCCAGAAGCGGATCATCGGGGGCGAGGACCCGGTCGAGCTCGGCAAGAACAACTCGGGCCGCGGCGTCGGCGGCTCGATGGTCCACTACGCCGGGTACACGCCGCGCTTCCACCCGTCCGACTTCGAGACGGAGACGCTCGACGGCGTCGGCGCGGACTGGCCGATCCGCTACGAGGACCTGCTGCCGCACTACGAACAGGTCGAGCGCGAGCTCCCGGTCGCGGGCCAGGACTGGCCGTGGGGTCACCCCCACCACTATCCGTTCAGCCCGCACCCGGTCTCGGAGGGCGCGAGCAGGCTCTGGCGGGGAGCGCTCGAGCTCGGCATCGAGATGCGCGTCGGACCGGTCGGGATCGTGAACGGGACGTTCGGGAACCGGCCGCACTGCATCTACCGCGGGTACTGCCTGCAGGGCTGCAAGGTCAACGCCAAGGCGAGCCCGTTCGTCACGCACCTGCCCGACGCGCTCGCCCACGCGGTGGAGATCCGGTCGGACTGCATGGCGACGCGGGTCGAGCTCGACGAGACCGGGAGGGCGGTCGGCGTCGTCTACCTGCGCGAGGCGGGCGGGGCCGAGCACCTGCAGCGCGCCCGGTTCGTCGCCGTCGCGGGCTACTCCATCGAGACGCCGCGACTCCTGCTGAGCTCCACGAGCACCCGCTTCCCGGACGGCCTCGGCAACGACCACGACCAGGTCGGCCGCTACGTCATGGTCCAGGGCGCCACGCAGACGGCGGGGCGGTGGGCCGACGAGCTGCGGCCGTACAAGTCGCCGCCCCCGGAGGTCTCGAGCGAGGACTTCTACGAGACCGACGACGCGCGGGGCTTCAAGCGCGGCTTCTCGATCCAGACCGTCTCGCCCCTCCCGGTCGGCTGGGCCGAGCACGTCCTCGCCGACGGCCACTGGGGCCGCGCGCTGCGCGAGTACATGCGCGACTACAACCACTGGGCCACGGTCGGCGTGCTCAACGAGCTGCTCGCCCAGCCCGACAACCGCGTCACCCTCGCGGACGAGGCCGATCCCTACGGTCTGCCGGTCGCCCGGATGGACTACACGCTGTGCGACAACGACAAGGCGAACATCGCTTACTCGACGAAGGTCATCACCGACCTGCTCCGTGCGGCCGGGGCGCAAGACGTCCTCACGATCCACCGCTACGCCCACCTGATCGGGGGCTGCCGGATGGGCAGCTCCCCGGAGGACAGCGTCGTGGACGCGAACCAACGTTCCTGGGCCGTCCCGAACCTGTTCCTCGCGGACGGCTCGGTCTGCCCCACGCAGGGTTCGGCGAACCCCGCGCTCACCATCATGGCGCTCGCGTCGCGGCTCGCCGCGCGCATGGCGGACGGCAGCGCCATGAGCGACGACCCCGCGGACCGCGCGGGCAGCGCCCCCGTCCGCCGCCATCCCTGAGGAGGACACCATGAGCAGCACCGTCAGCGACTTCGTGATCGACCGGCTGATCGAGTGGGACCTGCACCGGTTCTACGGCTTCCCGGGCGACGGGATCGGCGGCCTCGACGGCGCGCTCGAACGCGCCGAGAAGGAGGGCAAGGACTTCTCCTACCTGCGGCCGACGCACGAGGAGATGGCCGCGTTCATGGCGACGGCGCACGCCAAGTTCACCGGCGAGGTCGGGGTCTGCATCGCGACGTCCGGGCCGGGCGCGACCCATCTCCTCACGGGGCTCTACGACGCGAAGCTGGACAACCAGCCGGTGCTGGCGATCGTCGGGCAGCAGGGGCGGGTGTCCTTCGGCAGCCACACCCAGCAGGAGCTCGACCTCGAGCGGGTGTTCCAGGACGTCGCCGGCTTCGTCCAGACCGTGACGACGCCGATGCAGGCGCAGCTCGTGCTGGACAAGGCGATCCGGGTCGCGCACGCGGAGCGCTGTCCCGCCGTCGTCATCCTGCCCGCGGACGTGCAGAAGCTGGAGATGGCCGCGCCGGCCGCCGAGCACTGGGTGTCGCGCAGCGGCGTCGGGCACTCCTCGACGGCGCTGACGCCGCCCGAGGACGAGCTGCGTCGAGCGGCGGACGTCCTCAACGCCGGCTCGAAGGTCGCGATGCTCGTCGGCGAGGGCGCCCGGGGGGCGACGGACGAGGTGCTCGCCGTGGCGGAGAAGCTGGGCGCCGGGATCGTGACGGCGCTGCTCGGCAAGGACGTCGTGCCCGGCGACGTCCCGTTCCACACCCAGCAGCTCGGGCTGCTCGGCTCGAAGCCGAGCTACGAGATGATGCAGGGCTGCGACACGCTGCTCATGGTGGGCAGCAACTACCCCTACGCGGAGTTCCTGCCCCCGACCGGCCAGGCCCGGGGCGTCCAGATCGACCTCGTGCCGCGCCGCCTCGGCATCAGGTACCCGATGGAGGTCAACCTCGCGGGCGACGCGAAGGCGACGCTCACCGCGCTGCTCCCGTACCTCCACGCCCAGGACGACCGGTCCTGGCAGGACGGCATCGTCTCGGACATGAAGACGTGGGACGACGTCGTCGAGGCCGAGGCCATGACCGACGCGGACCCGGTCAACCCGCGGCTGGTGTTCCACCGGCTCAACGAGCGGCTGCCCGAGAACGCGGTGGTCACGGCCGACGCCGGCTCGACCGCCGACTGGTACGGCCACCACGTCCGGCTCGGGCGCGGCATGCGCGGCAACCTGTCCGGGATGCTCGCCTCGATGGTCGGCGCGATGCCGTACGCGATCGCCGCGAAGTTCGCGTTCCCGGAGCGGCCGGTCGTCTGCACGATCGGGGACGGCGCGTTCCAGATGCTCGGCATGAACGAGCTGCTCACCGTCAAGCGGCACTGGAGGAGCTGGGCGGACCCGCGGTTCGTCGTCCTCGTCCTGCACAACGACGACCTCACCCAGGTGTCCTGGGAGATGCGCGAGGTCGGCGACCCGCGCTGGGACACGTCGCAGAAGCTCGAGGACATGGACTACGCGGGCTACGCCGAGCTGCTCGGGTTGCGCGGCATCCGGGTCGACACCCCCGACCAGGTCGCCGGCGCGTGGGACGCGGCCTTCGCGTCCGACCGGCCCGTCGTGCTCGACGTGCACACCGACGCCAACGTGCCGCCGCTGCCGCCGCACATCTCGTTCGGCGAGGCCAAGGGCTTCCTCGCCTCGCTCGTCAAGGGCGACCCCGCCGAGGGCAGCGTCATCGCGAACTCGGTGCGCGCCGTCGGCGCCCAGCTCTACGAGTCGGCGAAGGACGCGCTGTCCCGCAAGGACGACGACAAGTAGCGGACGCCGGGAGCCCGCCCGCGGGCGGGCTACTCCAAGAGTCCCGCGGCGAGGGCCGTCTGGAGCGCCTCCCTCCGACCGCGGACCCCGAGCTTCCGGTAGATCGAGCGCGTGTGCGTCTTGACGGTGTTGACCGAGACGAAGAGCGTCGCGGCGATCTCGGTCGTCGACCGCGTCGACCGGAGCTCACGGAGCACCTCGAGCTCGCGTGCCGACAGCTCCTTCGCCACCGCGGGCTGCCGACGCGGACGTGCGGCGTCGCCGCGCCCGTCGAGGAGCTCGGCGACGAGCGCGTCGTGCGCCGTGCCGCGGGCGAGGTGGGCGCGGAGGAGCGGCTCGACGTCGTCCCGCTCGGCGAACGGGCGACGGATCCCCCGGTCCGCGGCGTCGTCGAGCGCACGGGCGAGATGCCCGTGCGCGGCCTCGGTGTCGCGCTCGCCCCAGGCGAGCATCGCGGCCGTGGTCTCCCAGTTGACCGAGAGCTGCGCGGTGCGCTGGGTGGCATCGACCTCGTCGAGCGAGCGCCAGGCGTCACCGGGCCGGCCCGCCCTGCGGTACACCTCGGCCGCCCAGACGTGGGACACGGTCAGCCTCGGGCCCGCGGGCAGGGCGTCGAGCGCGTCGGCGCCGTACCTCGCGCGTCCGCCGAGCGCCTGATCGAGCGCCTCGATCACGGCGGCGCAGTCGACGACGGCGGGAGACGCCCCCGCCTCGGGAGCCAGGACGACGGCCCGCGCACGCAGCAGCCCGCCCCGGTCCCCGAGCCCGACACAAGCGGCCATGAGCGCCGCGCCCGCCCGGGACCGTGCGACGGCGGCGCTCGCCGGCAGCGCGGCGAGTCCGTCCTCGAGGTACCGGCAGGCGTCCTCGAGCTCGTCCCGCATGTAGCTGACGAAGCCCTTGACCACGCGCGGGCTCGCGAGCAGCTCGGGCGACGACCAGCCCGCTGCCGCGACCCGCGCCTCGACCGACTCCGCGAGCGCCCACGAGCCGGGGACGTCGCCGCCGCCGAGGAACGGCAGGGTGCTCTCGGCGAGGCACGCCAGCTCGAGCGCCGTCAGCCCGTGCGCGGCCGCCAGCTCGGCGCCGCGCTGCAGGTGGGCGAGGGACCGGGCGTCGTCGTACTCGCTGTACGCCTCGGCGCGGCCGACGAGGTAGTAGGCGAACGCCGCCCCCAGGGGCGTGAGCTCCGCCTCCCGCTGGAGGATCGCGCGGCCGCGCTCGATCGCCTCCGTCAGCCCGGCGCGCGGGGCGAGGAACAGCTCGAGCAGCGTGGCGGTGGTCTCGGCGGCCCGGCGCCGGTCGTCCGGCAGCTCGGGGAACGACCGGACGGCACGCGCGAGCTCGTCGAGGGCGAGGTCGCCCCGGCCCTCGACCGCCGTGACCCCGGCGCCGATCAGGGCGAGCTCCGGGCCGTCGCGCCATGGGGACGGGACCTGGCGCAGCAGCCCACGGAGCGTCCCGTGCTGGCCCGCGACCAGGCGGTCGGCCCAGCGGTCGCGCAGGACCTCGGCCGCGAGCTCGCCGTCCTCGGCGGCGAGCGCGTGCCCGACCGACGCCGCGAGATCCGTGGCGTCGAACGCCCGGACGAGCTCGCGGTGCACGGCGCGGTACGCCTCCGGGTCGGTGCGGCGCAGCATCGCCTGGCACTGGGCCGCGAACAGCGCGTGCCACCGCAGCACGGGCTCGCCGTCGCGCTCGCCCACGGGCGTGAGGAACAGAGCCCGACGACGGCACTCGTCCAGCTGCGCCGGCCCGTCCGCACCGCCGACGAGCAGCGCGGTCGCAGCATCGATCGTCTCGACGGCCGTCGCGCGGAGCACGAAGGTCGCGAGGGCGTCGGGCAGACCGCGCAGCACCTCCTCGACCAGATAGTCGGCGAGCGGGAGGCCGCCACGGTCCATGGCGCCGAGCGTCGCGCCGGGGGCCGCGCCGCGGAGAGCCGTGAGCGTGAGGCGCAGAGCGACCGGCCAGCCGCCGGTGAGCTCCCCGAGCCGGTCGACGTCCCCCTGGTCGAGAGACGCCGGCTCGGCGCTCACGAGCGCGCCCGTCTCGGCGCGGTCGAACGCCAGCTCGTCCTGCCGCAGCTCTCCGAGGACGCCCTCGTCCCGCAGCCGCCGCAGCGGCAGCTCCGGGTCGGACCGGCTCGCGAGCACGAGCCGCACGTTCGCCGGCAGCCGCTCGACGACGGCGCCCAGAAGACGGGCCGAGCCGTCGGCGTGGAGCTCGTGGACGTCGTCGAGCACGAGGACGAGGTCGCCGCTCCTGTCCTCGAGCGCGTCGAGGAGGGCGTCGACGTGCGCGTCGGAGAGCTGCTCGCCCAGCGCCGGGGTGGCCAGGGTGTCGAGGAGGGGCTCGGGGCCGAGCGCGCCTCGCAGGGCCTCGAGGAGCCCTCCGTGCAGCCGCGCCGGGTCGTCGTCGAAGCGGTCGACCGACAGCCAGGCGACGGGCGTCGTGCTCTCCGCCGCCCAGGCCGCGAGCGCCGTCGTCTTGCCCGTACCCGCCGGCCCGACGACGACGGTCAGCGGGTGCGCGGCGACGAGCGCGGCGAGGCGTGCGTCGACGCGGGGCCGCCCGACGACGGACGGCGCGAGCGCGGGCACGCTGACGCGCGCCCGGGGCTGCCGGGCCGAGGCCGCACGTGCCGCGTCCGTCGCCATGCAGCCACCCTAGGAGGCGACCGCTGCGGGGGCGCCGTGACACCCCGCCCTCGGCGGGGTGTCACGTCACCGACGGGCTCAGCTCGCCGTCTTCAGTCGCCGACGCGCACGAACGCGCCGGGCTTGTACCCCCGGTCGAAGAAGACCTCGGTCGGCCCGTAGAACCGGAAGAGGCTGAACCAGCCGCGTCCGGGGACGGTCTTGAGCCAGTTCGCCGCCCCCTCCGGGCGCTCGGGTCCGATGTAGAAGGTGGTCGAGCCGTCCTCGTTGTGCTCGAGGTCGTTCATGGAGTTGAGCGAGGGGTACTCCTGTCCCTCCGCGTCGACGCCCGCGGCGGTGTCGGCGTCGTAGAGCGTCACCGACCAGAACAGCCGCGCGGGCGGGTCCGCAGGCATGTCGAGCCGGTACGTGCGCTCACCACGCAGGTGCTCGCCGTCGCTGTCCTTGTACGCGCCCCCGTACTTGGCGCCGAGGCCCGGCACGGACGAGATCATGGCGGTGCTGATCGAGTAGTGGTTGACGAACATGTGCGCCTTGGCATCGACGTTGGTGTGCCCGGTGTCCCGCCAGCGCCACTGCTCGTCGAGCAGCGTGTGCCAGAAGTCGTCGAGTTCCGTCAGGGCGTGCGCGACCCACTGCCGGTCCTCCCACCACAGGCCCTTGTGCTGGGCGTCGAAGCTCGCGGCGATGTTCTTGGCCATCTTCCAGCCGGTGACGGCCGCGGCGTCGAGCAGCTCCCGCTGCCGGTCGGTCGGGGCGAAGGCGTCCCCCTTGCGGATGCCGACGGCGGCGAGGACGCCGTGCATGTACGGGTCGACGGCGTCCACACGGTCGTTCTGGATGAACTGGTCGAGCAGGTCGAAGTAGGCCGCCCCGCGCGGGAAGAGCGCGTCGACGGTCTTGTCCGAGATGTGCTCGAAGCGCATGGGCCGCGCCTCGCCGTGGAGAGGACGGATCCGGATGCCCTCCACGGACGCGACCCCCGGCGCCAGGTCCTCGTTGGAGCGGAAGAACCCGCGGACGAAGACGAAGACCCCGTCGGTGGGGCTCGTGAAGACGAAGTACTCGTCCTCGTCGACCTCCCCCTCGTAGCCCTCGGGCACGATGAGGTACTTGCCGCCCTCGCCGTGGTCGGGGCCGGGGATCCCGACGTCACCCAGGTAGGTGGTTCCGTCGATCGTGGGGCCGGTGAGGGGCCGGTGCCAGAAGTCGTCGAGGAGTGCCTGCAGGCGCGGCGGGGCCTCGATGACGAGCGGCCCCGTCTCGGCGAGGTTCGCGAAGGTCAGGCCGTAGATCACGTCGGAGTTCGGCGTCGTGATGACGGTGCGCGGCTTGAGCCGCTGCTCCGGGACGGACATGACCTCGTACCCGGCGCCCGACACCTTCTCGAGCCCGACCTTCATCGCGTACATGTTCACCGCGGGCAGCGCCCACAGGTAGGTCTGGGTCGCGCGCTGGAAGTACAGCTCGTCGTCGAGGGCGCGGCGCGCCTCCTCGGTCGGGTACCCCCCGTCGAACGGGCTGTCGGCGATCTCCTGGTAGCGGTCGTGGGCCATGGTCGTGCCTTCCTTTCTTCGGCGTCGGCCGGGCTCGCCGCGGCCGACGGGTCGGGGTGCCGGGGCGCGGGGCGGTGGACCCGCGTGCGCATCCGGTGCCGTCCGTCAGATCGCCGTGATGCCGTCGCCGATCATCTTGGCGCCGATGACCAGCAGCAGGATCGCCATGATCACCGCGTTGTTGTGGATCATCCAGGTCTTGAGCCCGTCGAGGATCGTGGCCGCACGCTCGCCCATGGCGAGGTACACCACCACGGGCGCGACCACCCCGAGGGACGCGATCACCGTGAACACGACGAGCGCGCCGAGCTGGGTGCCGGTGCTGCCGGGGGCAGCCGCGGAGATCGCAGCGGCGCCCGACACGACGAGGAGCAGGTTCTTCGGGTTGACGGCGCCGAGCAGCGCCCCGAGACCTATCGCGGCCGGCGGCTTCATGGAGTCGATGGCCTGCATCCACTTGGGCGTCGGCGGCTCGGCGTCACCGCGCGGTCGGCCTGACCACTGCCGGAAGGCCACGAGGAGCAGCAGCACGCCGAGGACGATCTTGACCCACGCGACCCAGCCGGGCTTGTCGTCGCTCGGGGTCGCCGCGCCCGCCACGAGGATCACGATCACCCCGAGGACGTAGATCCCGACGAGCCACCCGAGCAGGAACGACAGGGCGTTCGCCTTCGCCCGGGGCGTGACGAGCATCAGGACGACGGCGACGATCGGCAGCGGGCTGACGAGCACCCCGACCGCCACGGGCAGGGACTGGCCGATCGCTGCGCCCATGCGCACCTCCGTCGTGGGGCGGACGGCCGGTGCCGGTCCGCGGACGCTTCCACCCTGGCCGAGGCCGCCGGACGATGCCTCATCCCTGGAGGATGAACCATCGTCGTCGGATCGCTGCGGCGTGGGGGCACGGTCGGCGCAGGGTCGCAGGGTCAGACGGTCAGGTGGTCGACCAGCGGACGGACTCGTTCGTCGAGCTCGGGAAGACGTACGGCACCGCGCCGGGCCACCATCTGCTCGCACCGCAGGACCGGGACGGCCGGCGCGCCTGACGGGCGGACCGGAGGCGGCACGTCAGCGTGCCGCCTCCAGCCCGGCGGCGCGGCAGAGCGCGGCGAACCCGTCGGGTGTCCCCGTCCACCGGTCCCGGAGCGGCTCGAGCCCGACCCGCCGCACGACGGCGCGCAGCACGGCCACCGCGACGATCGCGTCGTCGGCGTACCCGAGGACGGGCACGAAGTCGGGGACCAGGTCGATCGGGAGCGCGAGGTAGACCAGGAGGAGCCAGAGCCGGACCCGCACGCCCCGCGGGAGGGACCGGTCCGTCGCAAGGCTCTTCAGCAGTCGCAGAAGGTCGGGCAGGATCCGCAGCGCCTCGCGCAGGACGCTCCCCTGCGGCCGGACGAGGAGCAGCGCGACGAACAGCGCCAGCCACGCCGCTACGACGGCGACCGCGAGCCCGACCAGCAGCTCACGCCAGTCCACGGGTCATCCCGCCGCCGCGGCGTCGGTGATCGCGCGCAACGCCTCCGCGGCGCGGCCGACCGCGCCGTCGACGAGCGAGTAGTACGACCAGCGTCCCCGCTGCTCCCGGGTGAGGAAGCCGGCGTCGACCAGGATCTTCAGGTGGTGGCTGACGGTCGCCTGGGCGAGGCCGACCGGGCCGGTGAGGTCGCAGACGCATGCCTCCCCGCCGTCCTGCGCCGCGACGATCGAGAGGAGCTGGACGCGGGTCGGGTCACCCAGGGCCTTGAAGGTCAGCGCGAGTGCGCGGGCCGCCTCGGGATCGAGGCCGGCTTCGCCCGTGCCGCACCCGCAGCCCGGGTTGCCGGCGACCGGGGTGAGAGTGAGCTCCGCGAGCGACGTCATGCCCTCATCTTGCCATCCATCGAGAAATGTCGATACGTTGAGCCTGCGATTGATCGACATTCTTCGATGGGAGTGGTGATGGGCGAGGTCACGAGGTCGGAGCTTCCGGTGGTGGTGATCGGCGCGGGCCCCGTGGGGCTCGCCGCGGCGGCGCACCTGCTGGAGCGAGGGCTGGAACCGCTGGTCGTCGAGGCCGGGGACCGGGTCGCCGCCGCCGTGGCGTCGTGGGGGCACGTGCGCCTGTTCTCCCCGTGGCGCTACGACGTCGACGGAGCCGCGCGGCGCCTGTTGGAGCCGACCGGGTGGGTCGAGCCGCAGCCGGACGAGCTGCCGACGGGGCGCGAGCTCGTCGAGCGGTACCTCGCGCCGCTCGCCGCGACCCCGCAGCTCGCGCCCCGGCTCCGGCTCGGGACCCGCGTGCTCGCCGTCGCCCGCGACGGCGCCGACAAGACCCGGTCGCTGGGCCGCGAGCGCCGCGGCTACCTCGTCCGGACGGTCGACGCCCAGGGTCACGTCGTCGACGTGCACGCCCGCGCGGTCCTCGACGCCTCGGGAACCTTCGAGGCGCCGAACCCGCTCGGACGTTCCGGGCTGCCGGCCGACGGCGAGGCCGCGTCCGCCCCGTTCGTCACCGGGCCGTTGCCGGACGTCCTGGGGGCGCAGCGCGAGCGTTTCGCCGGAAGGCACACGCTCGTCGTCGGGATGGGGCACTCGGCCGCGAACACGCTGCTCAGCCTCGTCGAGCTCGCGGAGACCGAGCCGGGAACCCGGATCACCTGGGCGATCCGCGGCGGGTCCGCGCGCCGCCTGTTCGGCGGGGGCGCCGACGACGAGCTCCCCGCGCGCGGCCTGCTCGGCACCCGCCTGAAGGCCGCCGTCGAGGCGGGCCGCCTGACCCTGATGACCTGGGCGACGATCGAGCGGCTCGTCCCCGGCGAGGACGCCGTCCGCGTGCTCGGGACGACCCGGGACGACGCGTTCGACGTCGAGGTGCACCAGGTCGTCAACGCGACCGGGTTCCGCCCCGACCTCGACATGCTGCGCGAGCTGCGCCTCGACCTCGACCCCGTGGTGGAGGCGCCGAGCGCGCTCGCGCCCCTGATCGACCCGAACCAGCACTCGTGCGGGACGGTGCCGCCGCACGGCGAGGCCGTGCTCTCCCACCCGGACGACGGCTTCTACCTCGTCGGCATGAAGTCCTACGGCCGCGCGCCGACGTTCCTCCTCGCGACCGGGTACGAGCAGGTCCGCTCGATCGCCGCGGCGCTGGCTGGTGACCGGGCGTCGGCGGACGCGGTCGAGCTCAGCCTGCCCGCGACGGGCGTCTGCTCGAGCGACCAGGCGCTGGGCACCGACGGCGGGTCGTGCTGCGGGACAACGCCGGCCGAGCCGCAGCTCGTCGAGCTCGGGCTCCGCGCCCCCCTGCCCGTCGCGGTGGGGTTCGCGACCGGAGTCGCCCACGGCAGGTCCGGCGACGCCGACGCGTAGCACCGCGAGCGCCACGAAGGCCGGGACCCCTCACGGGCCCCGGCCTTCGTCGTCGGCCCTGCCCTCAGACGGAGGCGACCGGTGCCACGCCGAGCTCTCCCAGCAGCACGAGGATCCGCGCGCGGATCTCGTCGCGGATCGGGCGGACCGCGTCGATGCCCTGGCCGGCCGGGTCGTCCAGCTCCCAGTCCTCGTACCGCTTGCCCGGGAAGATCGGGCAGGCGTCGCCGCAGCCCATGGTGATCACGACGTCGGAGGACTGCACGGCGTCGGTGGTGAGGACCTTGGGGCGCTCGGCCCGGATGTCGATGCCCTCCTCGAGCATCGCCTCCACGGCGACGGGGTTGATCTGCGCGGCGGGCATCGAGCCGGCCGAGCGGACCTCGACGGCCCCGCCCGACAGGGCGCGCAGGTAGCCCGCGGCCATCTGCGAGCGGCCCGCGTTGTGGACACAGACGAACAGTGCGGACGGCTTCGTGCTCTCGGTGGTGCTCATCAGGATCTCCTGGGGCGGTGGGTCGACGGCGGGTGTCTCAGGGGTGGCCCGGCGCCTCGTGGGCGGCGTGGGTCGCGGGCTCGAGCTGGAAGGTCGAGTGCTCGACGGGCACGTCGAACCGGGTCGCGACGCAGTCCTGGAGCGCGTCGAGGATCTGGGGCGCGTGCCCGTCGCGGAAGCACCCGCCGTCGACGACGACGTGCGCGCTGAGCGTCGGGAGCCCGGTCGCGATGAGCGAGGCGTGCAGGTCGTGGACGTCGCGCACGTGCTCGACCTGCAGGAGCTGGGCCCGGACCGCGTCGAGATCGAGGCCCGCGGGCGTGGTCTCGAGCAGCACCGACGCCGTCTCGCGGAGGAGCTTGAACGCGCGCGGGAGGATGAGCGCGCCGATCAGGAGACCGGCGACGGCGTCCGCGCGGTACCAGCCGGTGGTCGCGATGACGACCGCCGCGACGATCACGCCCACCGACCCGAGCGCGTCGTTCAGCACCTCGAGGAACGCGGCGCGCAGGTTGAAGCTCGCCGAGCGACCGCCGCTCAGCACCGCGAGCGACACGAGGTTCCCCACGAGCCCGACGACACCGAACACGACGAGCGCCGCGGACGGCACCTCGGGCGGGTGCACGAGCCGCGAGATCCCCTCGATCAGGACGTAGACCCCGACCGCCAGCAGGATCGCCGACTGGGCGAGCGCAGCGAGGACCTCGAGACGCCGCAGCCCCCAGGTGCGGCGCGGCGTCGGCGGGCGGAGGACCAGGCGGGAGGCGACGAGCGCGACGAGCAGGCCGCCCGCGTCCGTGAGCATGTGCGCCGTGTCGACGAGCAGCGCGAGGCTCCCCGTGACCAGGGCACCGACGGCCTCGGCGACGAGGATCGCCGTCGTGATCCCGAACGCGACCGCGAGCCGGCGCCAGTGGCCCGCGTCGCTCGCGTCCCCCGCGCCGTGCGCGTGGTCGTGTGTCGTCCCCACACGACGATGCTAGGTCCCGGCGCGCCGGCCCCTGCCCACGCCCCCGCCGAGTGCGACGCCGGTGTTCGCCGAGTGCGTCGCACTCGGCGAACGAGGTACGCCTACGCTGGGATCGACGCGCAGGCGTCGGAGACGAGGAGGTTCCGCGTGAGTGGCACGTCCGTCCCCCAGCCCGGCCTCGAACGCATGGTGCCGTTCCCCGGCCACCCCCTCGTCGTCGGCGTCACCCCCGGGCAGGACCCGCTCGTCGTCCGCACCGCCGCCGCGCTCGCGAGCGCCGTCGGCGTCCCCCTCTTCTTCGCGTACGCGGACACGTCCCGGTTCGTCGTCGAGGAGCACCCCGACGGCACGGTCCGGCACTCCTCGATCGACCCCGACGGCGTCGACGACGCCTGGGAGGACGCCGAGGCCGCGCTCCGCGACTCGCTCGCGGACCTCATGCGCGACGACGACCTGCACTGGGAGCTCCGGTACCTCGCGGGCCGGCCCGACCGGGCGCTCACCCACCTGGCCCGCGCCGTCGACGCGTCGGCCATCGTCGTCGGGACCCGGGCCACCGGCACCGGACGCCACCTGCGCGACCTCCTCGAGGGCTCGGTCGCCGCCCACCTCTCGCACCACCAGCACCGGCCCGTGGTCACCGTGCCGCTCGCCGTCGTCGACTGGAAGGAGATCCGGGCGCCCTGGGCGACGCGCTGAGCCTCCTCTCGCCTCATCCCTCGCGGATGAGGCGCGAACCCCCTGGTCGCGGGACCGTGAGGGGGTAAGCACGCGACCGCCGCGCGGGTCGGCGGCTTCTCCAGGGAGGAACCATGGCACAGAGGGTCACCGCATGGGTGGGCTGGATCTGGTTCGCCGGCATCGTCATGTTCATCGCCGGCATCTTGAACTTCTTCTACGGTCTGGCCGCGGTGCTCGGGCCGGACAAGGGGTACGTCGCCGTCAACGGCAAGCTGCTCATCCTCAACATCGACGGCTGGGGCTGGGCGCACCTGATCTTCGGGATCATCGTCGCGGTCGTCGGCCTCTTCGTCCTCACGGGGCAGGCCTGGGCCCGGATCACGGCGATCGTCCTGGTCGCGCTCAACGTCATCACGCAGTTCCTGTGGCTGCCGGTGCAGCCCTGGTGGTCGCTCATCGTGATCATCCTGGACTTCTTCGTCCTGTGGGCGCTGATCGTGCACGGCGAAGAGGCCGAGCGCGTCTGACGCCGCACCCGTGACGCAGGAACCGTCCGCTGCGCGCGGCGGGCCGGACGAGCAGTCCGAGCCCGCCGCGCGTCGGCGCGTGCTCCAGGGTCACGGCGCGGGGGTCGCCGGCTTCCTGTTCGCGATCCTGTTCACCTGGGGCTTCCTGCTCCTCGACCAGGGCCCCGGCCGCACCGCCGGCAACGACACCCTCGTCTCGTACTACCAGGGCTCCGGCGGGACGGCGATCCTCCTCGCGGGCTTCTACCTCGTGCCCTTCGCCGGGCTCGCGTTCCTGTGGTTCATGGCGGCCAGCCGCCACCGCATCGGCCAGCTCGCGCACCACGAGCACACCCTGTTCGCGACGGTCCAGCTCGCGTCCGGCATCGCGTTCGTCGCCATGTTCTTCGCCGCTGCGGCCGCCGCGGTCTCGGGCGTCGCGGCCTCCCGGCTCGGGGGCGTCCCCGCGGGCGACCTCGTCGGCACGACCCGCACCATGCTGACCTACGGCGACGCGCTCCTCATGATCTTCGGGTTCCGCATGGCGGGCGTGTTCATCCTCGTCACGACGACGCGCGCCCTGCGCGCCCACCTGTTCCCGCGCTGGTTCGCGGCACTCAGCTATGCGGGTGTCCTCGTCCTGCTCTTCTCGCTCAGCTACGTGCGGTGGATCGTGCTCATCATCCCCGTCTGGGTGTTCGCCGCGACCGCGATCACGCTGTTCCGACGGAGGACCGGGAAGCAGCTCGAAGCATGAACCTCGGATCCTGGATCGACTTCGACGCGATCTCCGGCTGGACGATCGTCTGGCTCGTCGTCACCGCGGTCGCGACCTGGCTCGCGGCGCGGTACGGGCGCAAGGCGGTCGCGCGCCTGCTTGCCCGCATCGACGGGCTGAGCACCGACTACAGCGTCACCGCGGCGCGGCTCGCGGGCTACCTCATCGTGCTGCTCGGCATTGGGATCGCCCTCACGATCCTCGGCGCCAACGTGCAGCCGCTGCTGATCCTCGTGCTCATCGTCGGCGTCGCCGCCTTTCTCGCGCTCCGGGGCGTCGCGGACAACTTCGGCGCGAGCCTGATCCTCCAGACCCGCAAGCCCGCCCACATCGGCGACCTCGTCGAGTCGCTCGACTACCTCGGGACGGTCGTCGAGCTCAACGGCCGGTCCGTGGTGCTGCGGACCTTCGACGGTCACATCGTCCACCTCCCCAACGGGAAGGTGCTGGCCGAGCCGCTCGTGAACCGCAGCTCCCCGACCGGGAACCGGTCGATGATCGAGGTCCGCACGACTGAGCTGAAGCGCGTCGACGAGCTGCGCGACGTCCTGCTCGGCGCGGTCCGCCACACGAACGGCGTCCGGACGGACCCGCCCCCGGACCTCGTGTGGGTCGGGAGCAGCCCCGACCGGCTCGTCGGGCGGCTGCGCGTCTGGCACGCCCCTCTCGACGACACCGCCGTGATCTCGGCGGTCGTGCTCGCGGCGTCCGAGGCGCTGCGCGACGCCGGGCTCGCCGTCACGCTCCTCGCTCCCCCGCCGCCCCCGCCGTTCACGCCCCCGCCGGCGCTCTGATGAGCGCCTCTCTTCCGGCCATGACTCCCGACGGCGCCCGGTCGCCCGCGCCGGCGGCCCGGCGCGGGCCGTGGCACGCCGTCCGGCGCCTGGTCCGCCGCGCCGACGACTTCGTGGTCGTGCTCGTGCTGCTCCTCACGACCTACGTGCTGTACTCGGCGAGCGGCCACGTCGCGGTGCAGGCCGTCGTGACCGGGCTCTACGTGCTGACGTTCCTCGTCGCGTTCCAGGCGTCGGACCCCACGCACCGTCAGAAGGTCGCGATGGCCGTGACGTTCGCGGCCGCGGTCGTCGCCGTCGGGCTCAGCGCCTGGCTCCTCCCCCACGGCGACGCACGCGGGGTCGCGAACGCGTTCGTCGCGGCGATGCTCGTGGTGACGCTGGTCGCCGTGCTGCAACGTGTGCTGCACCACCCTCGCGTGACCGTGCAGTCGATCGCGGGCGCGCTGAGCGCCTACCTCCTCGTCGGGATGACGTTCAGCGCGGTCTACGCCGTCGTCGCCTGGTTCGGGCCGCACCCCTTCTTCGCGGGGGGCGGGCACGAGGACGCGCGCTCGTTCCAGTACTTCTCGTTCACGACGCTCACGACGACCGGCTACGGCGACCTCGCGCCGTCGAGCCCCGCCGGCCGCAGCCTCGCGAACATCGAGGCGCTGACCGGCCAGATCTTCCTCGCGACGCTCGTCGCGAGCCTCGTCGCGTCGTACGGGCTGCGGGCCTGGCGGCAACCACCCGCCCCGCCCGACGACGCGCCGCCCGAGGGACCTGACACGGTCCCGTAGCGGACCTCAGGCGCCCGTCAGCAGACCGCGCTCGAAGGCGACGCGGACCGCGTCCCGCCGCCCCGTGACGCCGAGCTTGCGGTAGATCGCGCGCTGGTGGGTCTTGACGGTGTTCACGGACACGAACAGGGCCGCCGCGACGTCCGCCGCGGTCATCGGCGACCGCAGGTACAGCAGGATCTCGCGCTCGCGCTCGGTGAGCTCCCAGTAGGCGGCGGTCCGGCGGGTGTCGTCGTGGGCCGCCAGTGCGCTGAGGCGCGCCCCGATGAACGCCTCGTGCTTCGTGCCCCACGTGAGGTGCGCCCCGAGGAGGTCGACCAGCTCAGGACCGCGCTCCCCGAACGGCCGCAGGAGCCGGCGCTCCTCGGCGTCGTCGAGCGCGCCCTCCAGGGCCTCGTGCGCGAGGCGCGCGTCCCCGCACGCGTCGTGGAGCAGGGCGGTCGTCAGCGCGAACGTCACGGAGATCTCGGCGTGCCGGAGCTCGGCCGGCACCTCGGAGAGCGCGGCCCACGCCTCCTCGCGCAGCCCCGCCCGGCGGTGCACGTCCGCGGCCCACACCCGGGCGAGCGGCATGCGCGGCCCGGCGGCCCGGCGACGCAGCAGGTCGGACGCGCCCCGCGCGTCCCCGCCCTCGACGAGCACCCGTGCCTCGATGACCTGCACGAGGTCCGCGATGGTCGGCTCGGCGGCGAGGAGGTCCTCCCGGGCGGCGACCTCCGCACGCGCCCGTGCCAGCCCCGCGGCGTCACCCGCGCCGAGGCAGGTCGTCATGAGCACGACGGCGGCCCGCAGCCCGACGACGCGGCCGCGCGTCCGGGTGAGGTCGAGCGCGCGCCCGAGGGCGGCACGGGCGACGTCGAACTCGTCGCGCGCGTAGCCGACCATGCCCAGCACGAGGTAGGCGGGGGCGACGGCGGAGGTCTCGCTCCAGCCGAGCCGCTCGGTGCGCCGCAGCAGGTCGTTCGCCTGACGCGCCGCCCCGTCCAGGTCACCCGCGCCGAACAGGGGCACGGTGGCCTCCGCGAGGCAGGCGACCTCGATCGCCGCGCAGCCCGCCTCGGCCGCGAGCCGCGCGCCCTCGCGCAGGTGCACGAGCGCCTCCGCGTCGTCGTACGCGAGGCGGGCCTCAGCGCCCCCGACGAGGTAGTAGGCGAGCGCACGCGTCGACGGCGCCAGGAGGTCGGCGGCAGCGAGCAGGCCGCGGTCGCCGTCGAAGCGGCCCGGGTCCGTGCGTGCCCCGCACTCCCGCGCGACGTACAGGCTGACCAGCGCCTCCGCGACGTCGAACGCCGCCCGCCGGTCCGCGGGAAGCCGGTCGCGCCGGCTGCGCGCGAGCGCGAGGAGCGTCTCGGCGGCCGGGTCGCCGTCGGCCACGCGGCACGCGGCCTCCACCAGGACGACGTCGGCGGCGTCGCGCTCGGGGCCGCCCACCGCGTCCACGAGCCGGCGCAAGGTGGCGGTCTCGCCGGCGACGAACGCGTCCGCCCAGCCGGCGAGCAGCACGCGCGTCGCGAGCGCGGGGTCCTGCGCGGTGGCGGCGTGCCCGACGGCGGCCGCCAGGTCCGACGAGCCCAGCGCCTCGGCGGCGGCGCGGTGGACCTGCGCGAACCGGGCCGGGTCGGAGCGGCGCAGCACCTCCTGGCACTGCGCGGCGAACAGCTCGTGCCACCGGTACGCCGTGGGCGCGCCCGACCGCTCGAACGCGGCGAGGAACAGCCCGGAGCGCACGCACCGCTCGAGCAGCGCCGGCCCGCTGTCGCCGTGGAGCGCCCGCGCGAGGTCCGCGTCGATCCGCTGCACGGCCGTCGCGTCGAGCACGAACGCCGCGACCTCGGGCTCGAGCGTCTCGACGACCTCTTCGAGCAGGTAGTCGGCGAGGGGCGTCGGCGCGACCGCGAGCTCGCGGATACGCGCCGCCGGGTCGGCCGCGTCGCGAAGAGCGAGACCCGTGAGCCGCACGGCCGCGGGCCAGCCGCCGGTCGCCCGGGCGAGCTCCTGCACGGCGTCGGGGTCGACGTCGAGGCCGAGCTCCGCGACGACCAGCTCCACGTGGTCGGCCGACAGCGCGAGGTCCTCACGACGCAGGACGCCGAGGTCACCGGCCGCCTGCAGCCGCTGCACGGGCAGCGGAGGGTCGTACCGCGAGGCGACGACGAGGTGGACGTCGTCGGGCAGGTACCGGGCGAGGCTCGCGAGCAGGTCGCGGGACCCGGGCGCGTGGAGGACGTGGACGTCGTCGAGCACGAGGACGAGCGGGCGGGCGGCCTCCTCGAGCGCGACCAGCAGCGCGTCCACGTGGGACTGGCGCAGGCGGGCGCCCGCCGCCGGCGCGCGCAGCGCGTGCAGCGACGACGACGCCCGTGCCGGACCGGCGGACCCGGCCGGGTCGAGCGCGGCGCGCAAGGAGGCGAGCAGCCCTCCGAAGAGGCGACGCGGCTCGTCGTCGAACGGGTCGAGCGAGAGCCACGCGACCGCGCGCTCGTCCTTCTCCGCCCACTGCGCCAGCGCCGTCGTCTTGCCGTAGCCCGCGGGCGCGGACACGACCACCACGCGGTGGTCCCGCGTGAGTCCGTCGAGTCGTCGCCGCAGCGCCGGACGATCGACGGTCCGCGCCATCGCGTGCGGCACCGTGATCTTGACGCTGGGGTGCCCTGCCGCCCCTGTCATGGCTCGAACGTACCGACGGCTCATCGGTCGCGCGCGGCGAACGGGCGGCCGCGTCGAGCAGGCCGCACGGCGACGACGCGGTCACCCCACGCTGCCGGCGCTCCCGTCGACGCGGGACGCGTCCGACGACGTCGCGCCCGGCGCCAGCGCGTCGATGGCCTCCCGGATTCCCCGGTACACCGGCGGCTGGTCGTGCGCGTCGAGCGCCGCGCGCAGCTCGTCACGCACCGGCCCGACGTCGCGCGCGACCGCCAGCCGTGCACCTGTCCGGGCGAGGTCGGTCTGCAGCGTCGAGAGCATCTCGGCCGCGTCGACGTCGACGAAGGGCACGGTCGCCGCGTCGACGACCACCAGCCGCGGGTGCTGCTTCGCCGCGAGGCCGCGGACCTCGCCCCGGATCCGGTCGGCGTTGGCGAAGAAGAGCCCGGACTCGGGCCGCACGACCAGCACCCCGTCGACGGGCCGGACGGCCCGACCCAGGCTCGCGGCGCGCTGCGAGTCGACCCACGCGCCGACGTCGTCGAGGACGAGCACCGCGACCCGTGCGTGGGAGGCGCGCACGAGCAGCAGGAGGAGCGACAGGACGATGCCGATGACGAGACCGGGCAGCGTGTCGAAGACGAGGACACCGAGCGCAGCGGCGAGCGCCGCGAGGAAGTCGTCTCGCGCCGCCGTCCCGTAGAGCGCCCGCACGGACGGCGTCGCGAGGCCCCACAGGCGCCGCAGCGCCGCCACGTCCACGAGCTCGATCACTGCGGCGATCACGACCGCGGCCAGCACCGCCTCGGGCAGCGACTCGAACAGCGGCGTCAGGAACAGGAGCGTGAGGAGCGTCAGCACCGCGGAGGTGAGGCCCGAGACCTGGCTCTTGGCGCCCGCTCCCCCGTTCACGGCCGTCTTGGAGAGCGACCCGTTGACGACCATGCCCGACGCGAGGCCGGAGCCGAGGTTCGCGGCACCCATGCCGATCAGCTCGCGGTTCGGGTCGATGTCGTAGCCCTCCCGCGCCGCGTAGGTCTTGGCGGCGCCGAGGGCCTCCGCGAAGCCCACGAGCATCACCCCGATGCACGGCCCGATGAGGTCGGTGAACTGCGTCCAGGTCGCGTCGGGAAGACCGAGCGCCGGGAGCCCCGCGTCGATGTGCCCGACGATGTCGACGCCGTGGTCGTCCAGGTGGAAGACCTTGACGGCGAGGATCCCGAGGATCACGACGACGAGCGAACCCGGAAGCTTCGGGACGACCCGGCGCAGGAGGAGGACGACCACGAGGCTGCCCGCGCCGAGCGCCGCGGTGACCCACTGGATGTCGCCCAGCTCGGTGAGGATGTGCCAGAGCTTCTCGAAGAAGTTCCCGTCGCCCTTGTCGACGCCGAGCCCGGCGGGCACCTGGCCGATGATGATCGTGAGCGCGAGGCCGATGATGAACCCCTTGAGCACGGGCTCGGAGATGAACGACGCGAGGAACCCGAGCCGGACGACGCCTGCCACGACGCACAGCACCCCGGTCACGAGCGCGAGCGCGGTGGTGAGGACGACGAACAGCGCGTCGTCGCCCCTGGCGAACGCGCCGACGACGCTCGCGGACAGTGCCGCCGTCGCCGACATGGGTCCCACGACGAGGTGACGCGAGCTGCCGAACGCCGCGTAGAGGATCAGCGAGGGAACCGCGGCGTAGAGGCCGACGACGGGCGAGACCCCGGCGATCCCGGCGTACGCGAGCGCCTCGGGGACGAGCACCGCCCAGACGGTGAGGCCCGCGATCAGGTCACCGCGCAGCCAGGCCCTCCGATACCCCTGGAGCGAGCCGAACACCCACCACGTGCGCGTGGGCGCGGGTGGGACGGCGCGGGTCTGCGGTGAGGTCGCTGTCACGGTCCCACCTTGCTGCGGCGCAGGGCCGCGGGGATCACCCGCGAGGGATGAGCGCCGCGAACTCCGGCCGGTCGGCGGGTGCCTCGGCGCGAAGCGGGCGCAGCCGGCGCACGACGAGCCAGAGCGGGACCAGCGCGAGGCACAGGACCGGCAGCAGCCGGATGTCCCCGACGGTCGTCGCCGCCATGAACAGGGCGAGCCACCCGTCGCGGCTCACGACGAGGACGGAGCCGAGCACGCCCGCGGAGACGGCGACCGTCGGAGGCACCGCCGACACGAGCGACGACGCCGACAGGCCGAACGCCACCCCGATGAAGACCGCGGGGAAGATCCGGCCCCCGCGGAAGCCCGCGCCCGCAGCGACGACGAGGGCCGCGAGCTTCACGATCCCGATCGCGAGGAGCCCGTACCAGGCGTAGGTGTCGGCGCGCTCCGCGAGCTCCTTCATCTCCTGAAGGCCCTTGAACAGCGTGAGCGGTCCGCCCACGACGCCCAGCAGCCCGAGCACGAGGCCCGCGGCACCCAGCGCGAGCACGGGGCTGCGCAGGCGGTGGAAACCGGTGTGGACCAGCGGGAAGACGAGGACGGCGAGCAGGCACAGCAGGGCGGCGACGACGGCGACCACGGCCGCGGAGAGCGCGTCGCCGAGGGCGGGGCCGGGATACGGCGGGAGGTCGACCGCGAAGGTCGGGGCGTCGAACGCCTCCATCGTCACGGCCCCGGCACCCGCGGCGACGAGCGGGCCGAACAGGCGGTCGAAGAGGTGGCCCGTGCGGTCACCGCGCTCGGCGAACGCCTCGGTGAGCACGAGCGCCGCCGCGACCGGGGTGGCGAACATCGCGCCGATCGTTCCGGCCATGCCGAGCGAGACCGCGACGGGCACCGGGACGCCCAGCCGGGGCCGGCACAGGAACCAGGCCGCGAGCGCGACGTTGATCGCGATGATCGGGTTCTCGGGACCGAGGCTCACGCCACCCGCGAGCCCCAGCACCAGCGCCGCAGCGAGCCCGGGGAGCGTCCGGAGTGGGAGCGGCGCGGCGACCAGCTCGGTCGTGGCCGGGTCGACGCCCGCGTGGCCGGGTGCCCACCGCACCACGACGCCGACCAGGACGCCCGTCAGGGTGAGGACGAGGACCGTCCACCAGGTGTCGGTGGTACCCACGCCCCACGCGTCCGGCAGCCGGTCCCAGACGAGCTGCTCGATCCCGTTGGCGACCGTGGTCAGGCCGAGGAGCGCGAGCGCGCTGGCCACGCCGACGGCGAGCGACGGCACCACGAGCCGCACCAGCGTCCTCGTCGTGAGCTGCGGACCCTCGTCCTCCGGCACCCCGCCAGGCAACCACGCCCCCGCGGACGGCGGATCACCCGCCAGGGATGAGCCGAGCCGCCCCGCCGAGGACGAAGGTGGGGATGTGGGGGCGCTGCGCGGCGCCCCCGGTCTTCGAGGAGAGGAACGCGATGAGCGACACCATCTACGGCCCGGCTGACTTCTACGCGATCAGCCTGCCGAACGGCGACGTCGACGACGTCGTCCGCCAGGCCGTCCTCGACCTGCTGGGCAGCGACGCGGTGACCGTCGTCGACCTGCTCGTCGTGCGGAAGGACGCCGACGGCAACGTCGACGCGGGCGAGCTCGCGGAGGGCGTCCTGCCCGGCGTCGACGAGCTCGGCGACACCGGTGCCCAGCTGGCGAGCGAGGAGGACGTGGCGACCGTCGCGGACCTGCTCGAGCCGGGCAGCGCGGCCCTGGTCGCGGTGATCGAGCACACCTGGGCCCGCAGCCTCGTGGAGGCGCTCGGCGAGGTCGGCGCGGAGGTCGTGATCGCCGAGCGGATCCCGGCCGAGATCGTCAACGCGAGCGCCGCCGAGCTCGACTGACCCACCCCTGCACACGAAGGAGCACCATCATGATCGGACGAGCCAGGATCGGACGCGGGGGCCTCATCGGGACCGCCGCACGCACCGCCGTCGTCGCCGGGACGGCCACGGCCACGACGGGCGCGATGGCCCGACACCAGCAGCGCAAGATGTACGAGCAGCAGGCGGAGTACGCCGCGCAGCAGACCGCCCCGCAGCCGGTCTACGCGGAGCCCGTCCCGGCCGCGCCGGCGCCTGCCCAGGTCGAGGCGGCTCCCGCCGGAGGGGGCGAGGACCTCTACGCCCAGCTCCAGCAGCTCGGGCAGCTCCACGCGCAGGGCGTCCTGAGCGACGAGGAGTTCGCCCAGGCCAAGGCGAAGATCCTCGGCTGAGGGAGGCCACGATGACGACGTTCACCGTCTGGAAGTACGACGACGCGGCCCGCGCCGACGAGGCAGAGAACATCCTGCGTCAGGCCGCCCGCGAGGGCCTGGTCGAGATCCACGACACGGCCGTGGTGTCGTGGCCGCAGGGCGACGCCCGCCCGACGACGCACCACGGCCACGAGGACACCAAGAAGGGCACGGGCTGGGGCGCGCTCTGGGGCTTCGTGTTCGGCCTGCTGTTCTTCATGCCCCTGATCGGGGCCGCGGCGGGCGCGGCCATCGGTGCGGCCGCCAAGTCGCTCAACGGCCTGGGGATCAAGGAGTCGGACCTCGACACGCTCCGCGCGCAGATCACGCAGGGCACGTCCGCGTTGTTCGCGGTCACCGAGGGCGCGGACCTCGACCGGCTCGGCGAGCGCGTCCACGGGCTCGGCGGGACCCTGATCCTCACCAACCTCACCGACGCGGAGAAGAGCAACCTGCTCGAGGTCGTGGACTGACCTCACCCGCCCTCCGGCGAAGTACCGACAAACGGCCGAGATACCGATGCAGGGTCGGTATCTCGGCCGTTTGCCGGTACGTCGGCGGAAAGGGCGGTGCTCAGGCCGCGCCGCCGTTCGCGAAGATCGTCTGGCCGTTGATCCAGCGCGCCGGGCCGACGAGCGCCGCGACCACCTCGGCCACGTCGTCGGGCGTGCCGAGGCGTCCGGCGGGGTTGAGGCCCGCGATCCGGTCGATGAGCTCCTGCGGCTTGCCCTCGCGGAAGAGCGGGGTGTCGGTGGGCCCGGGGGCGACGGCGTTCACGGTGACGTCGCGGCCGGCGAGCTCGCGGGCGAGGATCAGCGGCAGCGCCTCGACCGCGCCCTTCGACATCGCGTAGGCGCCGTAGGCCGGGGTCTGCAGCCGGGTGATCGACGTCGAGAAGAGCACGATGCTCCCGCCGGCGCGGACGCGGCGCGCGCCCTCCCGCGCGACGAGGAAGGTCCCGCGCAGGTTCGCTCGCATCACACGGTCGAACGTCTCGAGGTCGGTCTCGGCGAGCGGGGAGAGCGGCATGATCCCGGCCGTGTGGACGACCGCGTCGACTCCCCCGAGCTCCGTCTCGACGGTGCCGAACAGGGCGAGCGCCGATTCCTCGTCCCCGAGATCGGCGCGGACGGTGACGGCCTTGCGGCCCCGTTCCCGGACCTCGGCCGCGACCTCCTCGGCACGGTCGGCGTTGCCGAGGTAGTGCACGGCCACGTCGAAGCCGTCGGCGGCGAGCCGCCCGGCGACCGCCCGCCCGATGCCGCCGGACCCACCCGTCACGAGTGCCACGCGGTGCGTCATGGTGTCTCCTCCGTCACTCCGGCTCGACCTCGATGTGGACGAGTCGTTCAGATGGAGACGACGGTACTGCAATAATGGACGACGTGTCCACTTCTGTAGAGAACGAGCCGGCCCCCCGACGGCGCCGCGGCCGACGCCCCGCCGGCGAGGTGCGCGCCGAGGTCCTCGCCGCGGCCGCCGCCCTGCTGTTCGACGACGGCATGGCCGCCGTGACCTTCGAGCGCGTCTCCGCGGCGTCGGGCGCGAGCAAGACCACGCTCTACAAGTGGTGGCCGAGCCCCGGGGCGCTCGCCGCCGAGGCGTACTTCGACCGCGTCGAGCAGGCGCTCGAGTTCCCGGACACGGGCGACGTCGAGACCGACCTCCGCAGCCAGCTCCTCGCGTTCACCGACCTCATGACGCACGACCGCGCCGGCCAGGTCGTGCGGGAGCTCATCGGGGCCGCGCAGGGCGACCTCGCGCTCCGGACGGCGTTCGCCGCGTCGTACGGCAGGCCACGCCGCGACGCGGCCATCCGCGTCCTCGCCCGGGCCCGCGACCGCGGACAGCTCCGCGAGGACGCGCCGCTCGACGTCGTCGTCGACCAGCTCTGGGGCGCCTGCTACCACCGGCTCCTCGTGCTCGACGAACCCCTGTCCCCCGAGCTCGTCGACCGGCTCGTGCACAACGCGCTGCACGGCGCCGCCCCCGCGGGCGGCGCCGCCCGCTGACGAACCGGGACGCGGACCTACGCGGCGGGGGTGAGCGCGCCCAGCATCGCGAGGACGGCGCGCGTCGTCGAGCGGGCCAGGTCGTCGTCGACCGGACCGGAGCCCGGCAGCACCGAGCGCGCGAGGATCGGGCCGACGAGCATGTCGCAGATGAACGGGACGTCGTCGTACCCGGGGATCTCGCCCCGCGCGACGGCGGCGTCGAGCAGGAGCGCGACGCGCGCCCGCCGGGGCTGGATGAACTGGCTGCCGTAGGTCTCCGAGAGCACCGGGTCGGCCCGGACCGACTCGAGCAGCCCCGGGAGGTTCTTGGCCATGAGCGGGTCCGCGAACATCGCGACCTCGGCGAGCTGGAGCGCGAGAAGATCGCCCTCGAGCGAACCGGTCTCGAGGGGCGGCTCCGCGCCGAAGTGCTGGCGGATGACGTGGAACGCCAGGTGCGCCAGGTTGGGGTACCGCCGGTAGAAGGCGGGCCTCGTGGAGCCGATCTCGGCGCAGAGAGACTCCACCGTGAGGCTCGAGTAGCCGTCGGTCACCATCGCCCGTTCGGCCGCGCGCACGAGCGCTTCGCTGATGGCCGGATCCTGCGGCCGGCCCACTTGCCGAGAAGACATGGGTCGACCGTACCAATCGGACCCGTTCACGCGTCAGTCCCCACGCCTGGAAGGTCTGTCCGGCACGGTTAGCATGACGGTGCAGGGCCCGTGAGAGGACGTGCTGATGCCCGACGGTTTGCCGGCAGGTGCTCTGACCAGCCTGGAGGACCTCCTCGGCCCGAGCGAGGGACGCTACTTCGCCGCCGGCTACCGCGGCGTCGTGCACTCCCTCGCGCCGGCCGCCGGCGACGCGGACCCGGACGCCGCCGCCCTGACGACGACCGCCACCGTCAGCTACCCCCGCGACTGGTCGACGGACGGCGCCGGCCGTCCTCGCACGCCGCACCTCAGCTCCGTGGACGCGGTCGTCCTCGCGACCCTCGCGTTCGAGCGCGCGGCCGGCGCGGGCGCGACCCACCGCTGGATCCGGGACGTCGAGCTCCATGCCGGGACCGAACCCTGGTGGGACCTCGAGAACGTGCCGGTGTCCGTCGGCGTGGAGACGACCGCGGACGGCACGCGGCTGCGCGGGAAGGTCGGCAACATCCGCACCGTCGTGCAGCTCTGCGACTCCCCGCGCCCGGACGACCACGCCCCGCCCGTCGAACCGCCGCCGGACGCCGCGCCGTCCGTGTACGGCGACGCGTTCCGGCGGACGACCGCAACGACGGGCGTGCACCCGGTCGACCGGGTGACGCAGAGCGTCCGGGCCGAGCACCGTTTCGCCGTCGACGACGACCCGCCGGCCCCGGCGTCGGCGTCGGGCGTCGAGGCCGCGTACCACCCCGCGCTGACCGTCCTCGACTACCTCGTGACCATGGGCCAGCTCACGCAGGTCCTCGTCTACGAGCTCGCCGGCACGGGCCGGGCCGCCGTCGGGAACCTGTGGATGCGGAGCCTGCGGATCCTCGGCGTCCCGCGTCCGGAGCCCCTCCCCGCGGCCCTCACGACGACGACCACGCTCGTCCGTGACCGCCTCCTGACCCGCGCGGGCGCCGCCGTGCACGACGTGCTCGTCGAGTCGAAGACCTCGAACGGCGTCCGGGCCGAGGGCAAGCTCGCCTGGGGAGGCGCGGCATGAGCGACGACGCCGCGGCCGCGGTCGTGCGGGCCGCGGCGACCGTCTTCGCTGCTCGCCCGTACGCCGAGGTCCGCCTCGAGGACGTGGCCGAGGCTGCCGGGCTGACCGTCGCGGACGTCGTCGCGCGGGTCGGCGACCTCCACGCGGTCGGTGCGGCCGTCCTCACCGCCGAGGGCGGGAGCATGCGCGCCGCGATGGCGGCCGCTCGCGAGGGGTCCGACGACCCGCTCGAGGTCCTGGCGACGTCGTTCCGGCTCGTCGGGGAGAACCTGGCGCGCCGCGTGGAGGTCCGGGCGGGGGTGCGGCTCGCGGCCGAGTCCCACCACCACTTCCCCGAGCGCCACATCGACCCCTACCGGACGTGGCGGACGTTCGTCCTCGCGCAACTGACGGAGGCGGCGGCGCAGGGGCGCCTGCGACCCGGCGTCGACGTCGAGGCGATCGCGTGGCTGCTCGTGTCCGCGGGGATGGGGACCAAGGGGCTGCTCGAGTTCCGCGACGCGTGGGAGGAGGCGCCGGGGCGGCTGGGGGGCGTCGCTGCGACCGTGCTGGCGCTCGTCGCCGAGCCCGAGCCAGCCACGGAGTGAGGCCGTCACCGCAGGCCAGAGCGCCGAGCGGGTGAAGTTTTCGTCAACTTTCAGTCAGGCTTTGCATTACATGTGATCTCAAATCACAATGGATTCGAGCGGGCTTGCCGGCCGAGCGACGCAGGGGGTCGCTCGGCCTCAGCGTTTCCGCTCGCCCACGTCACCGCGGCCGTCACTCGGCCACGGTCTGCGCGACGGCCGCGGTCCCCGCGTCGTCGGGCGCCGCCGCGCCGCGCGACCGTTCGCGCAGCCCGAGCGCGCACACCGCACCGATCAGCAGCACCAACGGCATGATCCACAGCGCGCCGCGGTAGTCGGACAGGTTCGGCGACCCGCTCGGCAGGAGTCGTCCCGGCACCGCCTCGAGCACGCCACCGACGATGAAGCAGAACCCGTTGACGATCGCCGACGCGCTGCCGATGAGGTTCGGCGGCACGGACTCGCCCGCGATCGTGAAGCCCAGCATGTGCGTCCCGGCCAGCAGGCCCACCGCGAACATGATGACGACGCTCACGCCCTGCGAGTTCGCGGGCCCGTAGATGAACAGCGCCACCGCGACGGCCTGCAGCACCATGCCGTAGACGGCCGGCCACTTGCGCGAGTGCCAGCGGTTCGAGATGACGTTCACGAGCGGCGCACCGAACGCGAGACCGAGCCACGCCAGCGCCGACAGGACCGCGGCGAGCCCCGCGGACGCGCCCCGTGCCTCCTGCACGCGCGGCCCCCACAGGACGCCGACCGCGAGCATCGTGCCGAACGACGCCCCCGCGAAGAGCGCCGACAGCACGACCTGCCGGTTGGCGAAGCACTGCCCGAGGTCGTGGACGATCTCCGCGAACACGTTCCGCCCGGCGTGCTCGGCCTTCGCGGCGGCGACCTGCTCCGGCGTCGAGACCGGGTTCCGGACGATGAACACGAACGCGACGAGCAGCAGCACGCCGAACGCCCCGAACCCGGCGAGGAGCTGCTGCCAGCTCATGGCATGCAGCAGCGCGGAGATCGCGGGCTGCCCGACGGCCGAGCCGAGCGACGCGAACATCTGCACCATGCCGAACATCAGCCCGTACTTGGCCGCGGCGAACCACGTGCCGCCTACGTACCCGGCACCGACGAAGCCGAACGACGACCCGATCGCCAGCACGATCTGCGCCGCGACGAGCGTGCCGAAGTTCGTCGTCGCCGAGTACAGGAACGCGCCGGCCGTCACGAACGCGACGGCGATCGCCAGGAGCGGACGAGTGCCGTACCGGTCCAGGAGCGAGCCGGAGAAGAACTGGCAGATCGCGAACGCCCACGTGTAGATCGAGGCCGCGAGGCTGACCTGCCCGATCGACAGCGACGCGTCGTGCTGGATGTCCGGCGAGACGATGCCGTAGCCCGTCTGGATCGCGAACAGCCAGACGACGAAGACCGTCGCGAGGACCCAGATGGTCCACGCCTCGGGCCCGCCGAGCCGGTCGTGCGGCCGGTCCTTGTCGGACTTCCCGAACATGGTGGTCGTGGCGTGCACGTACCCCGCGTGACCCGTGGACATCAGGACTCCTTCCGAGCGTGGACGAGGCGGCCGCCCGAGTAGGTGGCCGCGACGGTGCGGTCGTCGGACATGATCGACAGGACGAACAGCAGCTCCTCGGTCGACTCCGCGCGCGACGAGCGGTACGACAGGAGCGGGGTGGCGGCCGGGTCGAGGACGACGAAGTCGGCCTCCTTGCCGACCTCGAGCGACCCGATCTTGTCGTCGAGGTCGAGCGCGCGGGCCCCGCCGAGCGTCGCCAGGTAGAACGACTTGAGCGAGTTCATCGGGTAGCTGAGCAGCTCCGCGACCTTGTACGCCTCGTTCATCGTCGCGAGGAGCGAGAAGCTCGTGCCGGCGCCGATGTCGGTCCCGAGGCCCACGTGCACGGGGTGCTTCGCGTCCTTGGCGTCGTGCACGTGGAACAGGCCGCTGCCGAGGAACAGGTTCGAGGTCGGGCAGTGCGCGATCGCCGTCTGCGTCTCGCTCACCCGGCGCCGTTCCGACGCCGTCAGGTGGACGCCGTGCGCGAGCACCGACCGGCGGCCGAGCAGGCCGTAGTGGTCGTAGACGTCGAGGTAGCCCTTGCGGTCCGGGAACAGCGAGCGCACCCACTGGATCTCGCCGAGGTTCTCCGACACGTGGGTGTGCATGAACGTCCCCGGGTGCTCCTTCCAGAGCGCCCCGGCGGCCTCGAGCTGCTCGGGCGTGCTCGTCGGGGCGAACCGCGGCGTGATCGCGTACAGCTGGCGGCCCGTGCCGTGCCACTTCTCGATCAGGGCCTTCGAGTCGTCGTAGCCCGTCTGCGCCGTGTCGAGGAGCGCGTCGGGGGCGTTGCGGTCCATGAGGACCTTGCCGCCGATCATCCGCGTGCCCCTGCGCTCCGACTCCTCGAAGAACGCGTCGACGGACTCGGGGTAGACGGCGCAGAAGGTGACGGCCGTCGTCGTGCCGTTGCGCAGCAGCTCGTCGAAGTAGACGCGCGCGACGTCCGCCGCGTGCCCGGCGTCCGAGAACCGCTGCTCCTCGATGAACGTGTAGTGGTTGAGCCAGTCGATGAGCTGCGAGCCGAACGCCCCGATGATGCCGGTCTGCACGTAGTGGACGTGCGTGTCGATGAAGCCCGGGCAGATCACCGAGCCCGGCAGGTGCGCGATCTCGACGCCCTCCGGGACGTGCGCCTGGTCTCGTCGTACGGGCCGAACGCGGTGATGACACCGTCCTCGCTCACGACGAGCGCGTCCGCGATGTCGACGAGCGCGTCGTCGGAGTGGAAGGGGTCGTCCTTGAAGGACACGGCGTGGCCGCGGACCGCGGTCACGTTTCCTGCGGCTGACATCTGACCTCCTCGGCGCCCACCGGTGCGGCCGGTGGCCCCTCGAACAGCGAGCGGTGCGGACACGTCCAGGGTCGTCGCTGGTCGCAGGCGTGCGCCTCATCTGCGACGGATGATCTGAGCGTCCACGCCCGCTCGGCCGCGCGCGTCCCGCCTGCCGCTGCCACGATGAGCCTGACGCGCGCCCGCCGACGGGCGCGCGGGAGGAGGCGTGCCGTGTCCACCACGATGCTCGCCGGGCGGCAGGCATGACCGCGCCGGCGTCCCAGGCCTCCGGGACCCGGATGGCGCTGGGGGTCCTCCTCGCCACGTGCCTCTCGACCCTGGTCGTCAACGCCAACACCTCCGCCGTCGGCATCCTGCTGCCGGCCATCAGCAAGGACACGGACACCTCCGTCGACACGCTCCAGTGGGCGGTCACCGGCTACTCGCTCATGGGGGCCGCGGTCATCGTCACCGCCGGCTCGCTCGGCGACGTGTTCGGCCGTCGTCGGGTCTTCCAGCTCGGCCTGCTCCTCTTCGTCGCCTCGTGCGTCTTCATCGCCCTCGCGCAGACCGGTGGTGGCGTGATCCTGGGCCGCGTGATCCAGGGTGCCGCGGGCTCGACCATCCTCGCGTGCGGCCTGAGCCTGCTCACGGTGGCCAACAGCGGCGAGGCGCAGCTGCGCTCCGTCTCGCTCTGGGGCGCCGCCGCGGCGGTCGGCGCTGCCGCGGGCCCCCTCGTGGGCGGGCTCCTGGTCGACGCCACCGGGTGGCAGGGCCTGTTCTGGATCGACGCCGTCGTCGCGGTCGTCTGCATGCTGATCGCGGCCGTGGCCGTGCACGAGTCGCGCGACCCGCACCGGTCCCACGACATCGACTACGCGGGCGCGATCCTGATCGCGCTCACCCTCAGCCCCGCGGTCCTGGCGATGAGCGAGGGCTCGACCTGGGGATGGGCGTCGCTGCGGACGGTCGGCTGCCTCGTCGTCGCCGCCGCCGCCGGGTTCGCCTTCGTCGCCGTCGAGAAGCGCGTCCGGGTGCCCCTGCTCGACCTGACCCTCCTGCGCAACCGCGTGCTGGTCGGGTCGACCATCGCCATCCTCATCGGCGCCGGCACGATCAACGGGCTGATGTACCTGCTCAGCCTCTACTTCCAGAACCCCGCCGCGCTCGGCATGTCACCGCTGGAGGCCGGGCTCGCCACCCTGCCCGCGACCGTGGGGCTCGTCGTCGTCGCGCCCCTGGTCCCGCGGTTCGCCGCAAGGCTCGGCGGACGGCAGGTCGTCGGGCTGGGCTTCCTGATCACGGCCGTCGGCTTCGCGGTCGTCGGGTTCACCGACCAGTCGTGGCGGTACGGCGCCTTCGTGATCCCGCTCCTCGCGATCGCCGTAGGGATGGGCCTGTCGAACGGTCCCGCCTCCTCCGCCGCGACCGCGTCCGTCTCCGCCGACCAGGTCGGCGCCGCCTCGGGGATCTCGAACATGGCCCGGTACGTCGGCGCCGCCGTCGCGACCGCGCTCGCCGCGACGGTCAACGCCTCGGTGATCACCGACCGCACCGCCTCCGGGCACTCGACGTCCCAGGCGCTCGCCTCGGGCCTCGCGACGGCGTCCTGGGTGATGGCCGCGTTCAGCTTCGCGGGCGTCCTCATGGCGGTACTCATGGGACGCCGCTACCGGGCGGAGAGGGGCACGCTCCAGGACTCCGCCGCCTCGGCCGCGGCCCACCTCCACACGCTCCCCACGACGGCGAGCGGCGCCCCGAGCTGACGGGCCGACCGACCGCCGGGAACACGCACACGCCCGTCCGAGTTCGGTTTCATCGTGGCAAGTACCTCCCCCGAGATCTCGCGCGCCTCCGTCGGCCTGCGCTCCGACCGCGGCCCGCTCCTGCTGGCCCTGATGCTCGCGACGGCGCTCGTCGCCCTCGACTCCACCGTCATCGCGACCGCGATCCCGACCATCACCAAGGAGCTCGGCGGGTTCTCGCAGTTCCCGTGGCTGCTGTCCGTCTACCTGCTCGCGCAGGCCGCGACCACGCCGCTCTACGGCAAGGTCGCCGACGTCGTCGGCCGCAAGCCCGTGATCCTGTTCGGCGTCGCCGTGTTCCTCGCCGGGTCCGTGCTGTGCGGCGTGGCGTGGTCCATGCCGGCGCTCATCGCGTTCCGCGCCGTCCAGGGCCTCGGCGCCGGGGCGATCCTCCCCATGTCGACGACGATCGTCGGCGACATCTACACGCTCGCCGAGCGCGCCAAGGTCCAGGGGTACATCGCGAGCGTCTGGGGGATCTCCGCCGTCGTCGGGCCGCTCATCGGCGGCGCGTTCTCCGAGTGGGTCTCCTGGCGGTGGATCTTCTGGGTCAACCTCCCGCTCTGCCTCGTCGCCGGCGGGATCCTGTTGCGCAACTTCCGCGAGAAGGTCGAGCGCCGCAAACACCGCGTCGACTACCTCGGCGCCGTCCTCGTGACGGCCGCCACGACCCTCCTCATGCTCGGGCTCCTCGAGGGCGGCGAGGGCTGGCCGTGGACGTCCGTCACCAGCGCGCTCGTCCTCGGCGGTGGAGTCGTGCTGACTGTCGCGTTCGTGCTCGTGGAGCGGCGCGCGCCCGAGCCCGTGCTGCCCCTGTGGGTCTTCGGACGGCGCACGCTGCTGACCACGAGCGTCGTGAGCCTCGGCGTCGGTGCCGTGATGATCGGCTTCACGTCCTACGTGCCGACGTTCACGCAGGTCACGCTCGGGACGGGCGCGCTCGTCGCCGGGTTCTCCGTCGCCACCATGACGATCGGGTGGCCCGTCGCCGCCGCCCAGAGCGGCCGCCTCTACCTGCGCCACGGCTTCCGCGTCACCGCGCTGCTCGGGGCGCTGCTGGCGATCGTCGGGGTGGTGCTCGTCCTGCTGTTCCTCGGCACCGGCTCCACCCCGTGGCAGGTCGGGGCGTTCTGCCTCGTCGTCGGAGCGGGCCTCGGGCTCGCCGCTCCCACGACCGTCATCGCCGCCCAGCACACCGTCGGCTGGTCCGAGCGCGGCGTCGTGACGTCGGCCAACATGTTCTCGCGCAACATCGGCTCCGCCCTCGGCGTCGCGGTCTACGGCGCGATCGTCAACGCGTCGCTCGGGCGCACCGCCTCGCACCCCGCCCCCGGCCCTCTCGCCGACGCCGTGCACGAGGTGTTCCTCGGCGTCCTCGTCGCCGGGGTGCTGATGCTCGTCGCCGTGCTCTTCATGCCGCGCGGCGGCGAGGGCCGCCAGGACCGCGAGCCCGCGGTCGCTGAAGCCACCCCCGCCGACGGCGACGCTGTGCTCGCCGACTGTGACGTCCGGATCAGCGACGGTGACGCTGTGCTCGCCGACGGTGACGTCCGGATCAGCGACGGTGACGCTGTGCTCGCCGACGGTGCCGTCCGGATCAGCGACGGTGACGCCGATGTGAAGCGGTGACCCCCGGATCGGCGAGCACAGCGTCTCCGTCGACGAAGGGAGCGTCACCGTCGGCGAGCACAGCGTCACCGTCGGCGAAGGGAGCGTCACCGTCGGCGAGCACAGCGTCACCGTCGGCGAACGGCGCGTCGCCGTCGGCGGGGTCGCGTACGTTGGCGGCATGCGCATCGGAGCTCACGTCGACCAGCACGACGCCGTCGCCCAGTCCCTCGACATGGGCGCGACCCAGGCCCAGGTGTTCCTGGGGGACCCGCAGGGGTGGAAGGGCCCGCAGTTCACCTTCCCGGTGGACGGGTCCGACGACGCCTCCCCCGAGGAGCGCGCCGCCGCCCTCCGGGACGCCGCGAAGGCCGCGGACCTCGACCTCTACGTCCACGCCCCGTACGTCATCAACGTGGCGAGCACGAACAACCGAATCCGCATCCCGTCCCGCAAGCTCCTGCAGCAGATGGCCACGGGGGCGGCCCTGATCGGGGCGAAGGGGCTGATCGTGCACGGCGGGCACGTCGGCAAGGGCGACCCGCTCGAGGTCGGCTTCGACAACTGGCGCAAGGCGATCGAGCCGCTCAAGTCCGAGGTGCCAGTGCTGATCGAGAACACCGCGGGCGGAGACGGCGCGATGGCGCGCGGCCTCGAGCGGATCGAGCAGCTCTGGTCCGTCGTCGCGCCGGCGGCCGAGAAGGCGGGCGTGCCCCTCGGCTTCTGCTTCGACACGTGCCACGGCTGGGCGAGCGGCATCGCGCTGGAGACCGCGCCTGCGGACGTGAGCGCCGTCGTCGGGAACATCTCCCTCGTCCACGCGAACAACAGCCGCGACACGTTCGGGTCGGGCGCGGACCGGCACGCGAGCCTCACCGACGGGCAGATCGACTCGGCCGTCCTCGTGTCCCTGGTACAGGCGGTCGGTGCCCCCGTGATCTGCGAGACGCACGCGGACGCGCCCCGCGACGTCGCGTGGCTCGAGCAGCAGGTCGCGTCGTGACCGCGCTGCGCCTGCGCGAGCTCGTCCTCGACTGCCCCGAGCCGCGGGGGCTCGCGGAGTTCTACCGGCGTCTCCTCGACTGGCCGTACGCGCCGGGCCACGCCGAGTGGGACCCTGACGGCGACGGCTGGCTCGTCCTCGTCGCGCCCGACGGCGGCCCCCGCCTGGCCTTCCAGCGCTCCGACGCGACCCCTCCCCCGTGGTCGCGTGACTCGACGGTCGGTCGCGTCCACCTGGACGTCGCCGTCGAGCAGCTCGAGGACGCGCACGACGCCGCCGTGGCGGCGGGGGCGCAGCCGGTCAGCGGCACGCCCGAGGAGGACGGCCACCCCGCGGACCGGTTCCGCGTCTACGCCGACCCGGCCGGTCACCCCTTCTGCCTGGTGCAGGACGTGCAGTAGGAGCACGCCGCCCGGCCGGCGGAGCGTTCAGGGTGTCGGCCGGGACGGCCGCGGCCAGACGAGCACCACCACGACGGCGGCGAGCGCGCTGAGGATCCCCGTCACGACCATGGCGTCGCCCACGCCGGACGAGAACGCGTCGACCACGGACCGCGTCACGGCGCTCCGCTCCGACGCGGGCAGCGACTGGATCGCGTCCGAGAACGACGACGAGTTCACGAGCGCCGCGCGGGCGCGGTCGACGTCGTCGCCGCTGAGCCCGGCGTCGCGCGCGGCGCGCGTCCACTCGCCCGCGCTGAGGCTCCGGCCGAGGGCGGCGAGCAGCGCGACGCCGATCGACCCGCCGACCATGCTCGACATCTTGAAGACGCCGGCCGCAGTCCCGGCGAGCTCCTCGTCGACTCCCCCGACGGTGTTGCTCGAGACCGGCGTCGACATGAGCCCGAGGCCGACCCCCAGGACCACGAGCGCGACGCCCATGACCCACAGCGACGAGTCGGTCGACGTCGTCCCCAGCCCGAGGATCCCCACGCTCATCACGACCAGCCCGACGACGGCCGGCCGCCGGCCGCCGAACCGTGCGTCCATCCGCCCGCCGACGGGGATGAACACGAAGATCCCGAGGACCACGGGCATCACGAGCAGCCCGGCCTGCACCGGGCCGTAGCCGCGGGCGTTCTGCAGCCAGAGCACCAGCAGATAGCTGAGCCCCGCGAACGCGAGGTTCATCGTCAGGTTGGCGACCAGCGCACCGTCGTAGGCGCGCAGCCGGAACAGCCGCAGGTCGACGAGGGGGTGGCTCACGTGCAGCTCGATCACCCACCACGCGACCGCCAGCACGACCGCCGCGACGAGCATGCCGACGACGACGGGCGCGTCCCACCCGACGCTCGGCCCGTCCGTGAGGGCGTACAGGAGCGCGAAGACGGCGGCGGCGATCGTGACGAGGCCCAGCCAGTCGACGCGGCTCGACGCGTGCGGGTCGCTCGACTCGGGCGTGAACGCACGGATCGCGAGCACCGCGACGACGGCGAGCGGCACGTTGACCCAGAACAGCCACTGCCAGCCGAGGAGGTGCGTGAGGACGCCGCCGATCGCGGGTCCGATGGCGTCGCCTCCCCATGCGACGGCCTGCCACACCCCGAACGCCGTGAGCAGCGCGCGCCCCGTGAACTGCGGCGGGATCAGCGCGAGGGTCGCCGGCAGGATGAGCGCCGCGCCGACCCCCATGAGGCCGCGCCCGACGATCAGCAGCGGCATCCCGTGCGCGAGCCCGCCCACCACCGAGAAGGCGCCGAACAGCACGATCCCGAGCAGGAGCATCCGCCGACGCCCGAACACGTCGCCGAACTTGCCGGCTGCGATCACGAGGGCGCCGGTGACCAGGCTGAAGGCGTTGTTGGCCCACTGCAGCGTGCCGAGATCCGCGTGGAGATCGTCCGCGACGGTCGGGATCGCGACCCCGAAGTCGGCGAACGCCAGCCACACCATGCCCGCCGCGGTGCACGCCGCGGCGAGCGACACCCAGCGGCGCGACGAGCTGTCGACCGTCGACGTCGGCGTCGATGCTGTCACCGGCTCGCCCTCCCCTGCGCGTGACGGTCTCCACGGCGAGACCGTCGCTGCGGACATCGTCTGCCCTCGGCGGGAGGCCCGCGCGGCGACCCACCGACGGACGCGCGAACGGCCGCGGCCCGGCGGGAGGATCCCACCGGGCCGCGGCCGTCTCACAGAGGTTGCGTCAGTCGAGCGCGCCCCGGAGCGACCACGTGTGCGTGTGGCCCTTCAGGTGCGAGTACGACGGCGCGTGCTGCTTGCCGTGCGGAGCCGCCTTCGGCTTCTCCGCCTTGGGCAGGTGCACCACCTCGACGCGCTTGCCCTGCGTGCCCTGCAGGTGCAGGACGAGCGCGTCGGTGCCCTTCTTCGCGACGTCGGACCCGAGCGTGTAGACGATCGAGTTCCCGCCCTGGTCCAGGTACAGCGGGTCGGAGACGACGACGCCCGGGTCGGCGACGTCGAACTGGACCGCCGGCGAGTCGTCGATGTCGTCGCCCGTGTACCCGGAGTACATCCCCACCTGGTAGGTGATCGGGAAGGACGTGTCGGTCTTCTTCACGCCGATCGCCGCCGGAGAGACGGGGATCAGCAGGACGTTGTTGTCGAACACGTTGGTGTCGACGTCGCCCTCGTTGTAGTTGACCGGCGAGACGCTGACCGGCGTGGGGGCGCCGTTCTTGTCGCGGTGGTTGAGGTCGAGAACGAGCGCCTCGAGCAGGTCGGTCGACGGGGCGTTCTGGACGTCCACCTCGTAGTCGGCCTTGCCGTCGCCGTTCGTGTCGATCACCACGTACGGGACGACCATGTTGCCGATGGTCGCCCAGTCTCCCCACGACGCGATGCCGAAGGTCAGCGTGCCGTCGGCGTACCCGTGCACGCCCTTGGTCGAGCCCGCGCCGACGTACCGCAGGTCACCCGAGGTGTCCGTGGTGTTCGTCGTGCAGTCCGACGTCTGGGTGCCGTGGCAGACCGGCAGCTTCGGGCTCTTCGCCCCCAGCTGCAGCACGGAGGCCAGCGACCGGAACGCCGTCGACCCGCTGCCCTGGGACACGCCCTGGCCCTTGAGGGTCAGCGCCGTCAGGGTGTTCTTCCCGCTCCGGAAGGTCGTCGCCTTGGTCGACGTCGTCGACGTCGGCTTCGCGGCCCCGTAGACGGGGACCCGGAGGGCCGACTTGCCGAGCGGCTTGACCAGGAGCCGGCCGGACGCGTCGGAGACGTACTGACGCGCCTCGTCGGCCCCCGTGTACGGGTTGACCTGCGTGGCCGCCATGGTCGGGTCGAGCGTCTTGCGCAGCGACTTGGTCACGACCGTCATGGTGACCGTGGCCTTCTTGCTCGAGTGCGCCTTGATCGTCATCGCGGCCGGCTTCACCGTGTAGGTGACGCCGGGCTGCTTGACGACGCCCTGGTACCTGAGCGTGACCGTGGTGGCCTTCGAGCCCGTGTTCTCGACCTTGATCGTGCGCTTGTGCGTGACGACCGACTTGTTGGCCGGCACCGCGACGACGCCGAACGACGCGGAGACCGCGCCCTTGACGTCCGTGTCGTACGCGAGGACGGAGGTGTTGACGGCGTCGAGCGCGTCGATGCGTCCGGAGCCCACGCGGGCCGGCCCGTAGATGTCGCCGGTCTTGTCGTCGCCGGTGTACACGTCGTGGCCTGCGGTGTTCATGATCGCGGCCTTGAGCTGCTCCGTGCTCCAGCCCCGGTGCGCGACCTTGACCAGCGCGGAGATGCCCGCGACGTGCGGCGTCGCCATGGACGTGCCCGACTCGACGAGCACGCCGTTGCCCGACCCGAGGCCCGCGGAGGCGACGGTGTCGCCGGGCGCGGTCACGTCGGGCTTCACGACGCCCAGCGAACCGTGGGTGCCGCGCGAGCTGAACGAGCTGAGCGTGTCCGTGATGGACGGGGTGACGTCCTTGATGGTCGCGGCGAGCGAGCCGTCGAACGTGACGTTCAGCGTGCCCGCGTCCACGGCCGGCTGCAGACGGTCGGTCTGGGCCTTGGGGAGCTGGACGACCGGGATCTTGTCGCTACCCGTGATGCCCGCCCCGAAGACGTCGAGGCCGGAGGTGAAGATCGCCCCGACAGCCCCGGCGGCCGCGGCGTAGTTCGCACGCTGCACCGAGCCGCAGCGGCGCGTCGCGTCGTTGTCGTCCCACGTCAGCCACGCGACCTTGCCCGCGACCTTCGCGGCGTCGGCCGCGGAGAACGGGTCGCACCCGTCGGCGTTGGCGCCCGGGATCGCGACGACGTCACCGGTCACGGGAGCCGCGGTCGCCCACGGGTACGCGATCGAGAACTGGCCCGCCGCGATGCCCGCGACGTCGGACGGCGCGTTGACCTTCAGCCCGTCACGGAGCTGGTAGGCGTCCACCGAGCTCGCGACGGCGAGCGAGCGGACCGCGTTGCCCGGCGAGCCGCCCGTGTCGGTGAGGTCGCCGTTGTTGCCCATCGCGATGACCGGCAGGACGCCGTGCGCGGCGAGCTTGTCGATGACCGCGTTCTCCGGGTCGTCGACGACGCCGTAGTCCGACCCGAGCGACATGTTGACGATGTCGAGGTGGTCGGAGAAGTTGCCGTCGCCGTTCGGGTCGAGCGACCAGTCGAGCGCCGGGATGACCTCGTCGGTCGAGCCGTCGCAGCCGAAGACCTTGAGCGCGTACAGCGACGCGTCGGGGGCCATGCCGGGACCGATCTTCATGGTCATGAGCTGGTCCGCGGTGAGCTTCGAGTAGTCGCCCGTGAAGGTCGAGCCGTCCGCGTTCTCGCCGTAGCCGGCGACCGTGCCGGCGACGTGCGTGCCGTGGTTGTTGCAGCCCAAGGGGTTGGGGTCGGGATGCGGGACCGGCTGGTACGTGTCCTCGTCGGCGGGGTCCGCGTCGTAGTCGTCACCCACGAAGTCGTAGCCGCCCACGACCTTCGCCGTCGGGGTCCAGGCGCCCGCGCTGTCCGCGTGCGCCGCGTCCCACGCCGCGACCGTGCCCGGCCCGCCGAAGTCCGCGTGCGTGTAGTCGATGCCCGTGTCGATGACGCCGACGGACACGCCCTTGCCGGTGTTGCCGTAGTCCTGCCACGTCGCCAGGGCCTGGGTGAGGTTGGCGGTGCTCGCGTTCGAGACCTTCTTGGGGACGAGCGGCGTGATCTTGACGACGTCGGAGCGCTGCGCGAGCGCGTCGATCGCGGCGCCGTCCACGTTCACGGCCACGCCCGGCACCGCGTTGGAGACCTCGAAGAGCTTGCTCGCGTCGTCGTCGTGCGCCTTGGCGGTGCCGACCACCGACGACGCCGTCTTGCCGATAGCGGACCGCCGCGCCTTCGCGGCGGCCTTCTTCTGCGTCGTCGTGCCGGCCGTGTCGGCCGAGGCGTCGGCGGCGCCCGTGCCCGAGAGCTGGACGAAGACCGAGTGGCGGCCCTTGACGGACGTCGCGAGCGAGCCCGCGAGCTTGGTGCTCGGGTCGACCGCGTGCGGTGCGACCACGGAGGCCGGGGTCGCGAGCGTGGAGTCGCCGTCGTCGCTCGCCGAGGCGGCCGCCGCGGCACCGATGCCGCCCGCGGACGCGACGAGGGTGGCGGCAACGGCTGCCACCACCCTCGTTCCTGGACGGTCCGTCCTGAGGTGCCGGTCCCGTCCGGCTCGTGTGGTTGATCGTGCCATGCGCAAAAATCCCCTCCAGCTCCGGGTTGCGGGAGACCAGGGCGGCTCCCCTCACCGGGGTCACCGGCTCGGCTCGACACCATCGCCCACCGGACCCGAAGCGGGTGGACCTGGCCGTGCTGCGTCGTCACGCTACGTCGCGTGCGACCGGCTGGGAAGAGCCTGGACAGCGCTGTCGCGAGCATGTTACTCACCCGTAACACCACTGCGCACGGGCAGTCCGGAACCGCTTCGCCGTACGATGCGGAAGTGCCGCTCGACCTCGACCTCCGCCCCGCCCCCGAACCGCTCGCCGACGCCGAGCGCGCCGCGATCCTCGCGGACCCCGGCTTCGGCCGGTACTTCACCGACCACATGGTCACCGCCGCCTGGAACACCGACGACGGCTGGCACGACGCCGCCGTCCGCCCGCTCGAGCCGTTCACGCTGCACCCGGCGGCCGCCGTCCTGCACTACGGGCAGGAGATCTTCGAGGGGCTCAAGGCCTACCGGCACGCCGACGGGAGCGTCTGGCTGTTCCGGCCCGACCGGAACGCGGCCCGGTTCGCCCACTCGGCGCAGCGGCTCGCGCTCCCCGTGCTGCGCGAGGAGGACTTCGTCGCGGCAGTCGAGGCGCTCGTCCGCGCCGACGCCGGCTGGGTCCCCGACGCGCCCGACGGCCAGGAGACGAGCCTCTACCTGCGCCCGTTCATGGTCGCGACCGAGGCGTTCCTGGGCGTGCGGCCCGCGAACGAGGCCACCTTCGGCGTCCTCGCGAGCCCCGCGGGCCCCTACTTCAGCGGCGGCGTCCAGGGCGTCAACCTGTGGGTGACCGACCGGTACGTGCGGGCGTCCCGCGGTGGGACGGGCGACGCGAAGACGGGCGGCAACTACGCCGCGAGCCTCGCGGCGCAGGCCGAGGCCCGCGACCGCGGCTGCGACCAGGTGCTCTACCTCGACGGCGAGGAGCACGCCTGGCTCGAGGAGGCCGGCACCATGAACGTCTTCCTCGTGACGACGGACGGCGAGCTCCTCACGCCCGCGCTCGGCAGCATCCTCGAGGGAGTCACGCGCGACAGCCTGCTCGACCTCGCGCCCGACCTCGGCCTCACGCCCGTCGAGCGGCGGATCGGGCTCGCCGAGCTCCGCGAGCGGCTCGCCGACGGGTCGGTCGTCGAGGTCTTCGCTGCCGGCACGGCCGCGGTCATCACGCCGGTCGTGGGGATCCGCGGCGAGGCCGACGGCGCCGTGTACGAGCAGCAGGTCGGCGACGGGACGCCCGGCGCGACGAGCCTCGCGCTGCGTTCGGCGCTCCTCGACCTCCAGTACGGCCGCACGCCCGACGCGCGGGGGTGGCTGCGCCGCGTCGTCTGACGGGCTCGCCCCTCGCCCCGGCCGCACGGGGTCGGGGAATCCCGTACGGGATCCGCACGATTGTGCGGTTTCCGGACGTTCCCTAGCGTCGAGAGGTCAGGTCTGCAGGGGCGCGACCGTCGGGTCGCTGCCTCGCCGACACCTCACGCAAGGAAGCGAGAACCCATGACCCGCATCCGCGCCACGCTCGTCGCGGTGACGGCGGCCGCCGCGGCGGTGCTCACGTCGCTCGTCGTCGCACCCGCCGCGAACGCCCACGGCTGGATCACGTCCCCCGAGAGCCGCCAGGGCTTCTGCGCCACCGGCCAGACGTCGTTCGACTGCGGTGAGATCACGTACGAGCCGCAGAGCGTCGAGGCCCCCAAGGGATCCCTCAAGTGCAGCGGCGGCAACGCGAGCTTCGCGATCCTCGACGACAGCTCGAAGCCGTGGCCCCGCACCACGACCGGCACGACGGTGACGTTCCAGTGGAAGCTCACCGCGGCCCACTCGACGGCGTCGTGGGAGTACTTCCTCGACGGCGTCCTGTACCGCACGTTCGACGGCAACAACAAGCAGCCCGCCGCGGACGTCGCGCACACCATCGAGGGCCTGCCCACCGGCGACCACACGATCCTCGCCCGGTGGAACATCGCCGACACGGCGAACGCGTTCTACTCGTGCGTCGACCTGCACGTCGTCGCGGGCGGTACGGACCCGGGCGACGGCGGCACGCCGACCGACCCGGGCACCACGCCCACCGACCCGACGACGCCGACCGACCCGGGCACCTGCAGCGCCCCGGCCTGGAACGCGGCGAGCGTCTACCTCGGCGGCGACCTGGCGTCGTACGACGGCTCGATCTACCGCGCGAACTGGTGGACCCAGGGCCAGACGCCGAGCAACACGCCGTGGGGCCCGTGGACGGCGGTCGGCACCTGCTGACGCCGCTCCTCCCCGGGCTGTCAGAAGCTCACGGCACTCCGCTGCCGTGAGCTTCTGACACGTCCGTGCCCGACGACGGTCAGTCGCGTCCGCGCAGACGGTCCAGCGCCCGGCGGTCGCGCTTGGTGGGGCGGCCGGTCCCACGGTCACGGATGCCTGCCGGTGCGACGTACTCGCGCGGCAGCGGCGCCGGCGAGTGGTCGACGTACGCCTTGACCGCCTCGGGCGCTCCGACACGCTTGGGGAGCAGGGCCACGACCTCGACGACCCGGTCGCGGTCGGTCCGGAACTCGACCCGGTCGCCGGCCTTCAGCTTCGATGCAGGCTTGACCCGGACCCCGTTGAGCCGCACGTGCCCGGCCCGGCACCACGCCGTCGCGACCGACCGGCTCTTCGCCAGCCGGACCGCCCAGAGCCACACGTCCACCCGCATCGCCCCATTGTCCAACGCCCACCCGACGGAGTTGTCAGAAGCTCACGGCACCCGGCTGCCGTGAGCTTCTGACACAGCGCGGGTTAAGCCGTGGACGGGCCTGCCCCCCGCGCGCACGCTGGACGGATGGCACCGACGTTCCGGCTCGTCCCGCTCACGCCTGACGACGCCCCGGCCTCTCTCGACGCCCCCGCCGGATGGCTCGTGCAGGGCGTCGCCGGCGTGGACCGCGCCGTCCAGCTCGCCTCACGGGGTCACGCGGACGCGGCCGACCCCGCCTCCCAGCGCCTCGGGCAGCTCCGGCACGCGGACTACCTGCGGACCTCGGCCGTCGTCGCCGTCCGTGCGCCCGCCGACGACGCCACCTCGCCCACGAGCCCCACGCCTGACGACGTCGTCGGGTACGCCTGGCTTCGCGCGCCCCAGGCGTCCAACACGGACTCGGTCGAGGTCGAGCTCGCCGTCCACCCGGACCACCGCCGTCGCGGGATCGGGGCAGCCCTGTGGGACGCGGCGGTCGACGTCGTCCGCGGCCAGGGGCGGCACCTCGTGCAGGCGTGGTCCGACGTGGCCGTGGAACCGCCGGAGGGGCCGGGGGCGCTCGCACCGTCGACGGGCTCGGGCCGCATCCCCGTCGACGACGACGGCACCCGCTTCGCGCTGGCCCGAGGGCTCGCGTGCGAGCAGATGGAGCGGGTGTCCCGCCTCGAGCTGCCCGTCGACCCGAGCCTCCTGCGCCGGTTCGCGGAGGCCGCCGGCGAGCACGCAGACGACGCCTACCTGGTCCGCACCTGGTACGGCGACGTGCCGGAGGACGCGTTCGCCGACCTGGCGGCGCTCGAGAGCCGGATGATGACCGACGCACCGTCGGGCGGGCTCGAGCTCGAGGAGGACCCGTGGGACGCGGAGCGCGTGCGGACGTGGCTCGCCCGGTTCGAGGAGCGCGGCCAGACCGTCCTGCTCAGCGCCGCCCACCACGTCCCGACGGGTCGCATCGTGGGGTACACCGCGGTCGTCGTCCCGACGGAGCCCGACGACGCGCGCCCCGTCGCGAGCCAGGACACGACCATCGTCGACCCCGAGCACCGGGGGCACCGCCTGGGGATGGCCGTCAAGGTCGCGAACCTCCAGGCGCTGGCGGAGCGGCGGCCCGACGTCCGGCGGATCGTCACGTGGAACGCGGAGGAGAACGGGCCGATGCTCGCCATCAACGTGGCCCTCGGCTTCCGGCCCGACGGCGGGTTCGCGGCCTGGCAGCTCCGCCTCCCCGACTGACCGCCCGGGTTGTCAGAAGCTCACGGCACTCTGCTGCCGCCAGGTTCTGACACACGGGCAGTGGGAGCGAGTTGTCAGAAGCTCACGGCACCCCCCTGGCGGGGGCGAGTGACCACACGCGGGGGCGGCGG